>DOWN01000226.1:1156-10866 GCA_003519545.1 Bacteroidota bacterium | reverse complement strand
AAAAAGCAAAATATGCAGAAAGTAATTATCTTTTCTTTTTATAGTCTGATAAATATTTTCGTTATCCTGCCGGGTTGTGTAATTATAATTATCGTTCATTGATACAATATTCTTAATTTTTAATAAAATTTAAATTTAGAAATATTTAATTATTTAACTTTAATTATTTATTACTTTTTTAAATCTTATGTAAATTTAATATTTCTTTTGGAAAACGAAATTAAAAAAGCACCTTTTGCAAATGTCAATCCTGTATTGTTTGTATGTATAGTTTTGATAGTAGTATTTATTTCTTATCAGGTAATTGGTGCATTGATAACATTTATAGCAACAGGTGGAGATATAAAAATTGATTCTTCCAATGTAGTGCTTATGAGATTTTTAATTTCGTTCTCTCAATTTATGTTTTTATTATTTCCTGCCATACTGTTAAGTATTCTACAGGGAAATAAAACTTCTGAAGTTTTTAGGTTAAAAGCACCTCCAATAAATATTCTCCTGTTGAGTGTTTTAGGTATAATCTTAATTCAGCCTTCACTTCAGGTAATAATTTATTTACAAGAAAAATTATTACTTGCTATTCCCGGTATTTCTGACATTTATACACAAACTCAAGAGATTTTTAAACAACTCGAAGAATTTACCATTAGTATAATCAATGCAGGTTCATTATTTGAATTTATCGGAGTCGTATTTGTAATCGCTGTTACTCCTGCAATCTGTGAAGAGTTTTTATTCAGAGGTTTAATTCTTAAAAATTTTGAAAGAGCATTATCCTGGTTTAAGGCATGTGTCTTGACAGGTGTTCTGTTTGCGATGTTTCATTTTCAACCGATAAATTTAATTCCGTTGATATTGCTGGGAGTATTTCTTTCCGTTATTACTGTCGTTTCTGACAGTATCTATCCGGCAATCATTTGTCACTTCCTGAATAATTTTATTGCCGCTCTCGCTTATTATCTCTATGGCAAAGAAGATTTCACAAAAGATCTTTCCGGTTCTGATGAAATTTATTTTATTATTACCGGAATTGTTTGTTTAATTATTTTTCTGATTCTTTTTAAATTTATAATGAACTTAAAAAAGAAGGAACAGATTGTCTGAAAATACAAAAAGAATATTAACTGGATTAATCGGAATTCCGGTCTTGGTTTTTGTTATTCTTAAAGGCGGAATATTTTTCCTTATTTTCTCTTTAATCACCTGTGCAATTGCTCTTTGGGAATTTTTTACTTTGTTTGATAAAAATAATTCACGTCCGTTCAAAATTGTGAGTATATTATTATCATTATGCTTAATCGTTTTATATTATTTTGATGTATCAAATTTTTATTTATTATTCTTATTATATCTCCCTTTATTGGCAACACTTGAAATTTTCAGACGAAAACAACTCAACCCGTTTAATCTGATTCTTTCTGTTTTTGGGTTTATATATGTTACTATCCCGTTCCTTTTAATGAATTCTCTTGTGAACAATCCGATATTTAATTTTGTTATTTATATAATGATTCTCGTTTGGGTTTGTGATACTTTTGCATATTTCGGAGGCAAAAAATTCGGGAAACATAAACTCTCATCAGTTAGTCCCAAGAAAACGATTGAAGGTTCTTTAATAGGATTGATAGCCACTTTGGTTGCATCTTTTGTTTTTCATTTTCTGTTTCCCGATAAAATTTTTATTTATGATGCAATAGCTATCGGATTGATAGCAGGAGTATTCGGACAAATAGGGGATTTATTTGAATCTCTTTTGAAAAGATATAATGATGTTAAAGATTCATCTCACATTATCCCCGGACATGGAGGGGTGTTAGATAGATTCGACTCTTTAATATTTGTCACTCCAATCGTTTTTGTTTATATTGTTTTTTTTAAAAATTTATTTTAAAATGAATTATTAATAAATTTGAAATCAATATTAATGTTTTTATCTTTGTAAAATAAATATAATTAATCCTATGAACAAACTTTTTCGATTTTATTAAAAATTTAATTCCGAACTAAAATATGTCTGATAAAAAAAAGGAAAATAAAACAAATAAACCTAAATCATCTAAAAAAGAAATCTCTAAAAAAAGAAAAGATGACGATGATGAAAAGACAGTATCTAAAGGTAATGTGGAGCATTTTGATTTAATTGATGATGAATATGAAGAAGATACTTTTGTTGAAGAAATTGATGAAGATGAAGCAGAAGAAGAGTTTAAACATTTTGTTGAAGAACATGACAAAGAATTAAAAGGTGCCAAAGTTATTAAAGTCTTTGACAAAATAGGAAAACCAAAGTTAAAAAAATTAACTGACTTGGATAAAGAATCTTTAAAAGATGAATACAAAAAACTTATTTGTCTTTTAGATGAAAAAAACATTGTAATACATTTTCAGAATGATTATCCCCTGACAGAAATGTATAGATTTGTTACGGAAGAAATTATGAATCAATCTGTTGAAGATGTAAAAAAACCTCACAGTCATATAAATTTTATTTATGAAGATTTTCATCCTGAAGTTGCAGAAGATGAAGACGAAGAGGAAAATTTTTAATGCTGTTGCACGGAAATAAATTAAAACTCGATTCTGACCTGATTCCTTTTAATCTCAAAGGTATAGACGGTAAATTTTTTTCCGATAAATATTTAGACGGTGCAAATGTAACAGTTATAGCATTTATTTGTAATCATTGTCCGTATGTAAAAGCAATAATGAACAGACTCGTTGATTTACAGAACAGATATTATAATTCAGGTGTAAGATTTGTTGGAATTAATCCCAATGATACAGAAAAATATCCTGAAGATTCTTTTGAAAATATGATTAAGTTCGCCGAAAAATATAAATTATCTTTTCCGTATTTGATAGATGAAACTCAGGAAATTGCTAAATCTTATGATGCAGTTTGCACTCCTGATATTTTTGTTTACGACGGAAATAGAAAATTAAAATATAAAGGTAGAATTGATGATAACTGGAAAGATGAAAATGCCGTATCCGAAAAGGATCTTGAAAAAGCAATTAATCACTTGCTTAATGATGAAGAAATAAAATTTGAACAGATACCTTCAATGGGATGTTCTATTAAATGGAAAAATAAATAAATATAAAATATGCCTAATCTCGTTATCGTAAGACATGGTCAGTCTCTTTGGAATCTTGAAAATAAATTCACAGGATGGATTGATGTTGATTTATCTGATAAAGGAATTGAAGAAGCAAATCTGGCTGCGGATAATTTAAAAAATTACAAGTTTGATGTTGCTTTCACTTCCGCATTAAAAAGAGCAAACAGAACTCTTGATATAATTCTTGATAAAATTAATCAAAATGATATTTCGGTTACAAAAGATGAAGCATTAAACGAAAGAATGTATGGTGATCTTCAGGGATTAAATAAAGATGAAACGAGAAAAAAATTCGGTGATGAGCAGGTAAAAATGTGGAGAAGAAGTTTTGATGTGCCTCCACCAAACGGTGAAAGTCTAAAAGATACAGCCGACAGAGTTTTACCTTATTATCATAAAGTGATAGAGCCTGAACTAAAAGCTGGGAAAAATGTAATCATATCTGCTCATGGAAATTCCTTGAGAGCATTGATGATGTATCTTGAAAATCTGTCAAAAGAAGAAATTTTAGAAACTGAAATTCCTACCGGTAAACCTATTCTTTATAAACTTGATGATAACCTAAAAGTAATAGAGAAAACTTTTCTCTGATTTTGGAAAAAAAGAAAATTAAAAATATTATTTTTGATTTAGGCAATACACTTATCTTTTTTGACTTTTGGTATTTTTATGACGGACTATCGAGACTTGAAAAAAATTTAAACCTTAAAAAATTTGTTAAATTTATTAATGAAAAAAAACTTGATACAAAACTCGCCACAGGTAAAATTAATCACAAGGAATTTTTCAGAATTTTAAAAAAAAAATTTAACCTGAAAACGGGATATAAAGATTTTATTTTTCTCTATTCAGATATTTTTTGGGAAAATTCGCCAATGTTAAGTTTTCTTGAAAAAATTGTGGAAGAGGATAAACAAAAAATATATTTGCTCTCTAATACTGATTCTGCACATTTCGGATTTATAACAAAAAACTTTCCCGTTATTTCTAACATCAGATACAGGATTTTATCTTACAAAGTTGCAATGATGAAACCTCAGTCTAAAATTTTTAATTTTGTTATCAATAAATATAATTTGAATCCGGATGAAACTTTATTAATTGACGATATGAAAGATAATATTATCTCTGCTTCAAAAACTGGTTTACAGACTTTGCATTATAAAACTCACAAAAAATTTCAAAAGGAAATTAAAAATTTTTTATTTGTCTAAATTTTTATTTTAATAACACCATTTTTTTAACTTCCGAATATTTATCCGTTTCAATTCTGTAAAAATAAATTCCTGAATTCAATCCTTTACCTTCAAAATTAACAGAATATATCCCTGCTCCTAATTCCTGTTGTAATAATTTCGCAACTTCACTTCCTTTTGAATCATAAACTATAATTCTAACATTTGTTTTACCGGGTATTGAAAATTCTATCTTTGTTTCAGGATTAAACGGGTTAGGATAATTTTGTTTCAATTCATATTTTTCAGGTATGATATTATTTATTGGTTGTATATTAATAAGTGGCCAAGAAGTAAACCAAACTCCACCACTACTCCCGCTTGTCCCTGTATAGATATATGGAAATGAATACATAACCGGTGTTGCAGATGATGTGAAATTAAAATTACTCCAACTCATTCCTAAACTTGTAGAAACAAAAACACCTCCGTTGCCTCCTATAAAAAATCCATCAACTCCCCACGCTATTCCCCGCATAGCATTCGGTGCATTTGAAACGGTTGACCAAGATAACCCTTTATTTGTTGACCTGTCAAAATTATAAGGAGAAGTTGTTGTAATCATATATAAATCACCATTAATAGGTAGTTGAATAATCCCATAACCATTTTTACCGGGATTCAAATTTGCTCCAAAAGTAACACCAAAATCTGTTGACCTGTAAAAACCAATTCCTAATCCTCCCGCAGAAGTTACACCTACATAAACTATATTTGAACTGTCTTTATCCACAACAATTGGTAAACAATTATTCCCAACCAATGTCGCACTTTCACTCCAGTTAGCACCTCCGTTTGAACTCATAAAAAATCCCTGTGCTGTTGAGACATAAACATATCCCGCATTGCCACATTCTACACCTTGAGGATTTTTATTATTAAATTGAGAAACTGGTATAACTTCAAAACTTGTTCCGTTATTGGTTGATTTTAATAATCCATTTGAAAAATTTGCAACATACATATTCGCATTTTGATCGAATGCAATATCCCACATAGTCTGCCCTGTCCCGGTATAAATAGTATCCCAACTGAATCCTAAATCACTGGATCTCCAAATTCTCGAGTTTGCTCCGGTTAATCCGCCTGCATATATTACGTTCGGCTGTGGTGCCTTTGCTAAAGACCAAACACTTCTTCCATTAAGTCTTTGATTCCACATTTGAGCATTTGAAATGTTTATCAATGTAAAAACATATAAAAATGTAAATATAACTTTTTTCATAATCTAAATGGTTATTTATTAAATTTAAAAATGATTCGTTTTAATCTCAATGCTAAATATTAAACTTTTAAATTTTATGAATTAAGGTTAATTTTTATATCATCAGAATTTAACAACCTAATAATTTTAAAATGAAAAATATTTTTGCCGTAATTTTTTTGATTTGTTTCGTAACAAATTTATTTTCTCAATCTTCCAATAATATTGTGAAAGTTAAAGGCGTCTCTTTGGATAATATGGATTTATCTGTAAATCCTGCGGAAGATTTTTATAAATTTGCAAACGGAAACTGGATTAAAAATAATCCTGTTCCACCCGAATACAGCCGCTGGGGTGCTTTCAGTGAAATAACAAAATCTAATGAATCACTTCTTATAAGCATTTTAGAAGAAGCAATGATTTCTAATTCTCCGTTAGGAACAAACAAACAAAAGTTAGGTGATTTATATTTTACTGCAATGGATACGGTTAAAATTGAAAATCTGAAATTCACTCCGCTATTACCGTTGTTTGAAAAAATTAATTCGGTTAAAAATAATGATGATCTTATTAAAATAATCGGATACTTACATCAGATGGGAATCGGCAACTCTTTCGGATTTTTTGCTTCGCAAGATGCAAGGAACAGTTCGAATGTTATCCCTATGTTTTATCAGGGAGGACTAACTTTACCCGATAAAGATTATTATCTCTCAACTGATAAAAGATCAGAAGAAATAAGAAAAAAATATATTGATCACATATCTAAAATGTTGATTCTTACAGGTGTAGATGATGAAATTGCTCTTACTGATGCCAATAAAATTTTCAACTTCGAAAAAATGCTTGCGGAAAAATATATGTCCAGAGTAACTCAAAGAAATCCGGATTCTACATATCACAAAATGAATTTATCTGAATTTAAATCTTTAAGTCCTTCTGTAAACTGGGATGTGTATTTTAATGAAACAGGTCTGAATGAAAATTCATTCTCAAACGGCACTAACGTTGGGCAACCTCGCTTCTATGCATTCCTTAATGATTTATTTAATTCAAATTTGACAGAGGACTGGAAATTATATCTGAAATGGAAAGTATTGAATAGTTTCGCTGAATTTTTAAGTTCAGAATTTGTAAATGAAAATTTTAATTTCTTTTCTGCTTTTCTCTCAGGTATAAAAGAGCAGGAACCACGTTGGAAAAAATCACTTGGAGTTATTAACAGAAGTTTAGGCGAGGCATTAGGTGAGTTATATGTTGCAAAAGCATTCTCGCCTGAATCTAAATCCAAAATTTTAAATATGGTTGATAATATTAAAGATGCTTTGAGAGAAAGTCTTAATAAACTTGATTGGATGGAAGATAAAACTAAAGAACAGGCATTAAGAAAATTATCAACTTTCAAAGTTAAGATTGGTTATCCGGACGTTTGGAGAGATTATTCAGCGATGAATATAAACAGAAATTCTCTCGTTGATAATATTATTGAATCACGCAAGTTTAATTTCAGAAGAATGATGAATAAAATTGGTAAACCGGTTGATCTTTATGAATGGGGAATGAATCCGCAGACTGTAAATGCCTATTACAGTGCAACAAAAAACGAAATTGTTTTCCCTGCTGGAATACTACAGCCTCCTTTCTTTGATGCTAATGCTGATGATGCCGTTAACTATGGAGGTATCGGTGGAGTTATAGGTCATGAAATTGGACATGGATTTGATGATGCAGGAAGAAAATTTGATGCTGACGGTAATTTGAATGACTGGTGGACTCCTGAAGATAATAAAAGATATAATAAACTTGCCGATAAGGTTGTCGATCATTACAGCAGTATCATCGTTATTGATTCATCAGCGGTAAACGGTGAATTGACTTTAGGTGAAAACCTTGCTGATATCGGAGGTATGTCTCTTGCTTATTATGCATTGGAAAAATCATTAAAAAATAAGAAGCCGGAATTGATTGATGGTTTCACTCCTCAGCAAAGATTTTTTATTTCTTGGGCTACTATCTGGAGAAACACTATAACTGATGATGGTTTAAGATTGCAATTGAAAACAGATTCGCATTCTCCCGGAGTTGTTAGAGGGGTTGCACCTTTATTACACTTCAAGCCTTTCTACGAAGCATTTAATATTCCTGACAATGCACCAATTGCGTTGCCGGTAGAAAATAGAGTTAAAATTTGGTAAGTAAATCAGAGAAAAAATAAATAACGAAGACTGAATTGCCAGGCACCCGGTCTTGTTTCAATTTTTGTTTCGGTATATTCGTTTGAATGTACGGGAATTTTGTAACCTACTTCTGCTATGAACGTGGAATAAAAAATTGATTGAAGTCCCACATAAGTATCCATTCTGAAACCACCTGAATTTATTATCGTTTGATCTAAGAATTTATTTTTTTCGAAAAACCACGCTTTGTTTTCCACATATAAATTTAAATTCACCTGATCATAACTTTCATATTCTTTTGGGATTAATAAATATCCGAAGGATAATCCGAAATCCCAGTAATTACCGAATTTAAAATTATCCTGAGCAAAATTAAGATTATAACCCATATGACCTGAAACGGCTAACTTGTGAAAAAGTCCTGTAGCGATAATATCTGAACGGAGCGTGTAATTATCAGTGGTGTGAAAATCAATAATAGGAACTGTCAAATCATTTATAAAATTAAATACTTTAATCTTGTGTCCGGGATGTAATTCATATTCAACTTCATTTCCGGCAATTGATCTTGAGTCAACCGGAATACGAAAACCCATCTGACCTGCGAATCTCAGATGGGAATTCTTTCCGTCAATATCTTTGAACCTGTATCTGAACATCGGCTCATAATCACCTATAAATTTATATCCGTCACTAAATGTATAATAAAAATGATTATACATTGTTAATCTTCCTGTCACACCGTAATTCACTTCCACTGCGTTATGATAATATCTGAAATCATCATAAGCCATCACGTTGTTTCTTACTTCAAGTCTTCCTTTTGAAATATTCGCAGCAGCAGGAGAATTCATAAATAACTCCTGTGAAAAAACTGAACTTTGTGTAAGTGTTATAAATAATAATACGGTTAACAGAAATTTAATCATCCGGATTTTTATCTCATTGGTTTAATGCTTAGTAAAATATCTTCTGCTGTGCTGATATCATCCGCATTATAATTAATCCAAACATAATAATACTGACTTGGATAATCAGGATGTACAAACATCGCACAGTAAACAGGTAAGTCATTGCTTGCTAATTTACCGTCAAGATATACTCCCCAGAAACCATTGAAATTAGTTTCAGTCTTAACTGTACCGTAAGCATATACATCATTTTCTTTTGCCCATGAAGTAAGCATATTAATCATTTCACTGTATTTTAATGCACTTCCGGTTTTTGGATAAATTGTAAGCCAAATTAAATTGTCACCTGCTGAAAATTTTTCACTGTTGTTATCAGTTACTTCAAAAGTATTTGGGATTTTAAATTTTAATGATTGTGAATCCCATGTGTAATCTGTGTAAGTCTGTGAATATGAATTAACAGCAAAACTACAGATAAATACGAACAAAAAGAGTGTAAAGATTTTTTTCATTTAATGTTTTTTTAAGTTTCACGGTTAACAATAACTAAATCATTCCATAAAAAAACCTCAAAAATGAACCCCAAAGGGCTTTTTCGGGTTGCTGATTTATTATTTAGTTAATTGTCCGTTTAATATTAAATATATATTTTGTTTAAAAGTTTCAATTTTATGAAAAGAATTTTATGTTATGGTGATTCTCTAACTTGGGGATTAAATCCTTCAGACTGGTCAAGATATGAACCTGACCAAACCTGGACAGGCGAACTTCAAAAAAATCTCGGTTCAGATTATCAGGTTATAACTGAATCATTACCGGGAAGAACAACTTGTTTTAATTCTCCGTTTCTTCCATATAGAAGCGGTGCTGATTCTTTGCCAATGATTTTAGAATCTCATTCACCATTAAATCTGGTAATTTTTTTTCTTGGTATAAATGATATGAATAAATCTCTAAATGCTGATGCTGAAAAATCGGCTTGGGGTTTATTTTCGCTTATCCGATTGGTTTTGTTTAATAATAGCGGATATAATTTTTTACCTCCAAAAATATTAGTTATC
>DOWN01000226.1:0-1049 GCA_003519545.1 Bacteroidota bacterium | reverse complement strand
CCTCTCCTCCACCAATAGGAAAATTAAGTGAATTTATGTCAATGTCTTTTGCGGGAAATGAATCTGAATCTTTAAAATTATATGAGAATTATAAAAAAGTTTGTGATTTATTTGCTATACCAATTATCAACTCCGCTGACTATGTAAAGGTGTCGGAAATTGACGGGCTTCACCTTGAACCTGGTGAACAGTTAAAACTCGGCAAGATAATTTCTGAAAAAGTTTTATCTATGAACATATAATTTATAAGATTAGCACATCTTTCCGTCTTATTATTTATTCCACTTCTTCTCATTTTTATTTTCGGTATTTTTAAGGTTTGATAAAATTTATTTCCTGTTTTACATTAAATGCCCAAAAAGAAAACTTTACCGGTTACTGAATCCGGCAATAAATTACCTGATCCTAAAAATTTTATTATTATAAGAGGTGCCAGACAACACAATTTAAAAAATGTTGATCTTGATATTCCTAAAAATAAACTTGTTATTGTTACGGGAGTAAGCGGTTCCGGAAAGTCATCTTTAGTTTTTGATACAATCTATGCCGAAGGTCAGAGGAGATATGTTGAATCTCTATCTTCTTATGCAAGACAATTTCTTGAAAGAATGAACAAACCTTTAGTTGATCACATTTCCGGTTTGGCTCCTTCTATGGCAATTGAACAGAAAACAAAAACAAGAAACCCCCGTTCTACTGTTGGAACTTCAACTGAAATTTATGATTATTTAAGATTATTGTTCGCAAGAATCGGAAAAACTTTTTCACCGGTCAGTAATAAAATTGTAACAAAAGATTCACCTGAATCTATCATTGAAGATATAATTAATATAATTGATTCACAGAAAACAAAAATTTTTATTTTTTATAAATTTTATTTTTCTGATGTTAATAAATTACACTTAAAGTTTAATGAATTAAAAACTTCAGGTTATTATAAAATTTTAATCAAAAATGTATTATATGATTTAAATGATTATAGTGTAGATGATTTAATAAAAATTATTAATACTACTAATGATGAGTATATTGGAATAATCACTGACAGA
>DOWN01000126.1 GCA_003519545.1 Bacteroidota bacterium | reverse complement strand
CAGCCTGTCCCGATTTATCGGGAACTTGTCGGGATGAAATTCGTCTAATTCGCGTAATTCGTGATCCTCATTTCCTTTAACACCTTGTCCTGATCCGCCTCCCGCTAATAACTGTGTTGCTGAATAATCCCAACCTGCTACAACTCCTTCCCAGCTATAAGGAAAATTTTGCATTATCTGTTGAAAACCTGAAAGTGCTGACTGATATTCACCAAGTTTCACTTTGCATTTCTGAATAAAATAATTACATCTCAATACAAGTGATGTGTTATTTCCGTTTGTTGAAATTACACTTTCAAGTTTCGTTTTATAATTTGTTATTTTTGTATCTATACTGTCATCTGTAACAAGTGTTGCAAAATAAACAGGCTGAATAACATTTATTAACCCTGCAGAGTCAGGGTATGTATTCAAAATCTCATTCCCAATTCTTGTTACATCATTAAATTTTCTTTTTCTCATTAAAACTTTTAAAGAATCGGATTTTAGTTTAAATAAATTTCCGGTCGTGACTTCCGTAACTTTATTACTTCCCTTATTCTCATTGCTCCCTCCTCCAATCCCGACAAACTTAGTCCATAATGTATCTTCTATATCACCAAAATAAACTATTTCATAACTTTCAGGACTGTAAATTTCACAATTATTATCTCCCGTATAAAAATTTAACGCACTAATATTTATTTCCCAGCTCAAATCCTGATTCAAATAATCAGGAGTATTATCTGCTTTAAAACAGTTATCAACAATACTTATATCATTAGTTGTAAAATAATCGTCATTAAATGTACCTGTAAAATGAGGAGATCCTGATTTTACATTAAATACATTAAATCCTTTATCCGCATCAAAATAAGAATTTTGTAAAATTATATTTGATGCCAAATCGCCTGATGTATTAAGTTTATTATAACCGCCTAAATAATAATTTCCCATTTCAGATTTCAGGTTAAAATAACTTCCTGCGTTTAGGTTTAGGTTATAATTTTCATAACCTGTGTTAGAAACTTCATTGTTATAAAAATCAATATACGAAACAGCTGAATGAATTCCGTTGTGAAAGCCTTCGATTTTATTGTTCCGGATTATGCCACCTGTTACATTGCTTAGGAAAATTGCATTATTAGAGTTTCCATCTCCTTCAAATGTATTCCATCTTATTAAAACCGGGATTTGATTAAATGAATAACCGAGAACCTGGACAACAGGAATTCCGGTTCCGTTTATATCAAAATAATTTCCTGTAATATCTATTGCTACATTTTCAAAATTCGGTTCACTTATGAAATTTGAACTTATTGCTCCACAATTAATTCGGTTACTCTCAACTGTAAAAGTTGAATTATAAATTAACATTTGAGGACAGTCAACTGCTGAGAGAATATAACTGGTACTTGGTGTATTTTCTTTAAGTTTTGAAAATTCTGTTTTATTTACTTTGATTAAATTACATCCGTTAAATTCGATTCCACCCCAGTCCTCACCATCTATTCCTCTCATTATAACTGTTGTCAAAGATGGATTTCCTATTAATGAATATCCGCAAGTGAACTCACCACCATTCATAATAATTCTTTTCCCTTCAGCAAAGTTAATTGTTGTTCCTTGAACTATATCAATATTATATCCACCATTATTAACATTATCATTACAATCTATTTCTAAACCACCAAATTCTTCATTCGTAACGAAAGTACCACCTTCCTGCATTACTGGAGAGAGTTTAAACAAATTTGCTTCTCCGGGTTCAAATTCACCAAGATTATGATAGATATCATTGTTTTTATCAAAGGTCAATACATCTGCTCCGGTATTCAGATCAGTAATTTTCCAGTTATTAAAATTTTGTAAATGTGATATATTAAATCTAATTTTTAATTTCCTATAATCTCCTTCTCCGGGGGTTGTTTCAGGTACACATCTTCTGTTTACAGCAACGAAATATTTACTTCTGTCGGTTGCAGGATTTAAAAAAGGATTTGGTTCATAAAATCCTATTTCCCAAAATCTTTCTTCCGGGTCGTCTTCAGGATCATACTCAAGTTGAGGATTTCGGTAAATACTTTTTATATCAGTCATAAATTCATGGTTTGCTCCTTCGCTGTGAACACTCCACCCACTTTTCCAGTTTATTTTATCAAGATGTGGTTTCCAGTTCTGTATTTTCAAATTCATCGCGGAGACATAATCCCATTTCTCCTGTCCATACATATTGTAAATTCTTCTGCCAGGTGAATTTAGTTCAAGCAGTCCTATAAACATAAATGAATCAGCAGGAGCAGGTTCAACAGTATCAGGGAAGTGAGTCTTTAACATATCTGAATAATGTGATATGGATCCATAAGTGGGCCAGCTATGACTTTGGTATGTGAATAAACTAAATCCGTCAGCTCCATGTGTTATACTTATACCAAATTGTGCCTGTATTTCTTCATTGGTTGGTTCTCTATTACCCCAGTACTTGCCTGTTGCATTTTTCCATTCCATATTTGCATGTATTTGTGGTTGTGCTAACATCATTGCTCGCGGTTGCATATAATCTGCATAGGTCTTATTTCTTACTAACTGGTATATATAACTTCCTTGTGGTGTGGGGTTATAAGGATCCCGGTAATCAAAGGATGATTCATCTGTTCGTGATGTTCTATCTCCAAAAACTCTTAACTGTAATGATTGATTGTATTCATTATTATTTTCAGCTTTCCAGTCATCGGAAAATCCTGTATTCAAATCTTTAAATTGAACCGGTAGATAACTCAAAACTTCATGAGCATCAAAACTGAAATAGTCCGGTTGAAC
>DOWN01000219.1:5861-6907 GCA_003519545.1 Bacteroidota bacterium | reverse complement strand
AAAAAAATGATGTTAATAAAATAAATTTAATTCTAAAATTCTGTAAAACAAAAAAGGGCTTTAAAGCCCTTTTTTATTTTTATTATTTAATAAGAATTTTTATTCTGATTTTTTTAATTTTGATTCATCTACATATTCATCTATCTGAGTTTTATCCTCATATCCCATTCGTTTTTTATACTCTCTGAAATCAAACGAACCTCTTTGCATATCACTGTCATCAGCCACTCTCGGATCTCTCGGTTTCCTGTTTATCACAGGAGGTTCTTCAGTTTTTTCAGTCACATCATCTTTTTTTACATCGTTTTTGTTAACAAAATTCTTTTTCTTTTTGATTTCAGTATTATCCGATATAAATTTTTTATTTTCTATAATTGCCTTTTCTGCAATTAAATTTTCTTCACGAATATTATTAATAGTATTATCTATCCCTTTTACACTTTCATCTTTTTGTTTGAATAAATCATTTGATGATCTTGTGCATCCGGATAATGTTATCCCGATTATTAAAGTTAAAAATCCCGAATTTAAAATAAATTTTTTCATAATTTATCTTTTCTTATTTAACAATACTCCCGCTTTATTGTTCCGTATTTTTATTGTTATATTTATGAATTAAAATATTTACTTTTAATTAATTATAAAAGAAAATTTATTGAAAATGAAAAATTTTATTATCATATTTCTATTAGCGGTAATTCTACACTCCTGCAGTGATTCTCCTGTTTCTCCCGTATCGAATATTTCAGAAAGTTCATCTAACACATTAAAGAATAAAGACTTTGAAAGTAATCCCGATTTATTTTTAGATGTGAATAGCATTGCAGAAATTTCTTTTGATAATAATTTTCAAATCATGGATAATTCAGGAAATTCTATCGCAAAAATTCCATTTAAGGTTAATGAAAATGGTTTATATAAAATGAAAAAAACTTCATCAAAAATTATTTTTAAAGTTTATGATGATAAAAACTATGAACTCGCAGAAATAAATAATGACTTAGAAAATTCAGAAATTACTTTGGAAGCCGGATTAACTTATTCTC
>DOWN01000219.1:939-5801 GCA_003519545.1 Bacteroidota bacterium | reverse complement strand
TGGAAGCCGGATTAACTTATTCTGTAAATATTTTTTTAAATGAAAATGAATCTGTAAATACTAATGATAAAATTTATGCTAACTGGAATGAGGGAATGGGTAATACATTAAAAACTTTAGAAATAAATTTTAACAATTGTGAAAATTGTACTTTTATAAACACATCTTTTTATCAAACCTATTCAAACATTAATTATAACGGTTCTACTTTTGATAAATGTTATTTCGGAAATGCAGTAATGCAAAACTGTTCATTTCAAAATGCACTTTTTCAAAATAACGAAATGGCTACTTCACAGTTTCAAACTTCAGATTTCACAAATGCAGATTTTTATAATAATACTGTTTATGATTGTGTATTCTATGATACTTGCATTTTCATTTCAACAACTGTTTCAGGTGGAAGTTTTGGTGCCAGCGGATTCATTAATAACTCTATGCAAGGAATGTCGTTTAAACCTTCTTCAGTTTATGCTACTAATTTCGGCGGTTGTAATCTTCAATCTGCAAATTTGGTAAACTATTCTTCCATTATGCAAGATTCGGCTGTATCTTTTATAGGTTGTGATTTAAGTTATGCTCAGGTTGTTAAATATAATCTCTCGCATTCTAATCTTTCCGGTTCAAATTTTACTTTCACAAATTTTATGTTTTCAAATCTGTCTTATGCAAATATTGGTGCTTCCACTTTCTATAATACTAATCTTAATAATGCCAATATGTGTAATGTAACAGGTTCTCCATTTGTTTTTAAATTCGTCAGTCAAATTGGTACTCAATGTCCTTATAAAAATTAAATATTGCTGACTAATTTGCAATAGTGAAACCTTATTTTCACTAAACAGTCTTAATTAATAATATACTTTCCTCTTTCCGTAATTCTGAAACTTACTTTCAGATTTTACGTCAAATTTATTAATTAAAAGACTATGTTTATGAAATTTATTATTCAAAAATCGGGGTTTTTCCTCCTGTTTACTTTTCTTGGCTTTTTTTCAGCCAATGCTCAGGAAACAGGCTCGATTTCAGGTATGGTAACTGAAAAAGGAACTACAAATCCCATTTCTAATGCTATTATAACAGTTTATAATTCTGAAGACTCGTCTAAATCAGGTGCTACAGAATCTGACGCTACCGGTAATTTCAAAATTGAATCTCTCTCTTTAGGAAACTATAGAGTTGAAGTTACAATGATTGGATACAATACCGCAGTTGTAAGAGGTATCACTTTGACTAAAGATAATCCGAATTATGTGATTAAATCAGTTTCTCTATCTCAGGGTATGACTGAAACTGAAGAGATTGTAGTTGAATCA
The DNA here is from genome assembly GCA_003519545.1 of Bacteroidota bacterium. Classification (GTDB taxonomy): domain Bacteria; phylum Bacteroidota; class Ignavibacteria; order Tepidaquicellales; family Tepidaquicellaceae; genus UBA9002. The sequence goes on along the minus strand of DOWN01000219.1, from coordinate 4,485 downwards.
GAAAAAAGTGCCATAGAGTTTCAAGCAGATAGAAAAGTTTTCAATGTTGAAAATCAACCGATTACTCAAGGTGGATCTGCAATTGATGTATTAAAAAATATTCCTTCCATCTCAGTAGATAATGACGGTAATGTAAGTCTTCGCGGAAGCACAAATGTAAAAATTACTGTTGATGGTAAACCTTTTGGTTTACAAGGTCAGAACAGGAGCACAATTCTCGACCAAATTCCTGCAAACCAGATTTCATCAATTGAATTAATTACAAATCCCGGAGCAAAATTTGATGCAGAAGGAACTTCCGGTGTTATAAATATTATTCTTAAAAAAAGTGATAATTTCGGATATAACGGAAATATAGTTTTAAGTACAGGTACTCAGGATAAATATACAGGTTCGCTAAATTTGAACGCAAAAAAAAGCAACTGGAATGTATATGGAAACTATGATTACAGACAGATGGATTTTAATATGAGAGGAGGATTCCAGAGATATAATTTTATCGATCCAAATGCCGCATATTTAGACCAAAACAGTTCAGGTAGATTCAGAAATAATAATCATTTTGTTAAAGCAGGACTTGATTATACTTTTGATGATTTAAATTCATTAAGTCTTTCAGGAAATTATATGTATAGAGATGGAAAAAGAAACGGAAGAATAAACACAACTCAGTATAATTCTCAGAATAATATTTCAAATCAATTATTTTCAATTACAGGTGATGACAGAACGGGATATACTCTTGATGCTAATTTAAATTACTTAAGAAAATGGAAAAATTCTAAACGAACATTGACAGGTGATTTTACTTTTTCAAGAAACGATGATGACTTAAATTCATTTACCAACGAAAATCCTATTACACCTCCAAACCCTACTCCACTGAACAGAAAACAAATTAATAAAGACGGGACAAATAATTTTATAGGTACTCTGGATCTTACAAATCCTTTCAGCGAAACAAATAAACTTGAGACCGGTGTAAAGGCAACAATAAATGATATTGACAGAAATTACAGAACAGAAGATTATAATTGGAATACAAATCAATTCGCTAATAATGTAGGATTAACTAATCAGTTTAAATATAAAGAACAGGTTTATGCAGGTTATGTTTCATATTCAGGAAAACTTGATAACTTCTCATATATCTTAGGTGTGAGAGCAGAGCAGACAAACACTGATGGTGAACTTGTTACAACTAATGAAACTTTCAAAACTAATTATTTTGATTTATTCCCAAGTGCAAGTTTGTCACAGAAACTCGGATTAACTGAAGAAATTTCTTTAAGTTATTCAAGAAGAATTCAAAGACCGCAAGCATGGGCTTTGAATCCATTCAAACAATCTATTGATGCATATAATTATTTTTCAGGTAATCCAAATTTAAAACCTGAATATATAAATTCAATTGAACTTAGTTTTATAAAATATTTAAACACTACTACAATTACTCCTTCTGTATATTACAGACAATCAGATAATTCAATCTCAAGAGTAAGGCAATTGCTTGACAGTAATGTTGCGGTAGTAACTTTTGAAAATTATGCAAAGACAAAAACTTATGGAATAGATTTTATTGTAAATTCTCAACTCTTTCCTTTCTTAAATATAAACGGAAGTGTAAGTTATTTTAAAACAGAAGTTGATGCTACAAATCTCGCAACTGCACTTGTAAACGAAAATTCAACAATGAGCGGAAGAGTTGGAGCTATGTTTACCGCACCGGATTTATTTAATTTACAGGTTTCATATTTTTACTCAGGTAAAATAACAGTTGCTCAGGGAACTCTTGATCCGTTCCAGTCTTTTGATGCTTCTATAACAAAAGATTTTTTTGACAGAAGATTAACTCTTGGTTTCAGGGTAAGTGATATATTCAATAAAATGAATTTCAAAGTTAATATTACTAATGATCAGAATTTCCGTGAGTTTATTGAAATGAAAAGAGATACAAGAACAGCATTCTTTACTTTAACTTACAGATTCGGAAATTATAAAGATCAGAAACCTCCGAAAAGAAGAAGAAACACAGATCAACAGCAACCACAGCAAGACGGTTTCGGCTTCTAAACTTTGTATATAAATAAATTTATTAAAATCAAAAACCCGGGAAACCGGGTTTTTTAGTTTATGGAAAGTTTTAGTTTAAAAGGTTTCCCTTCTGAAATATCATAATCATCAACATATAAAACCGGTAAGATTAAAAAATCATTTCTGCTTATTTCATTTTCAAACAATAACATTGGCATATATATAGTAAAGCGATATCTGCCCCCGGCAAAGTTTTTTAAATTTATATCGTTTGTATATCCTATCAAATCTTCCTCAACTGTTGAAAAATCTTCTATATCACAAAAAACAGGTTGATCAAGTTCCGCTTCACCAAAATCATGATATACAAACAAAACTATTTGTGCATTCATTCCCAGCGAAGTATCTAAGTAAGCATATCCTGTAAACTTTATCATTTCACCATCATCAGGATAATCGGGATCTGTTACACCTATAGAAACATCTGTAATCATCATATCTGAATATACTCCGTCATAAATCGGTATTGCATTATTTGCCTGTTTTGTTTTGCTAATTTCTTCTTCTATGAATTCTGAATCTCTTAATACCCAGATCTCGTTAGTTATTCTTGAAAATAAATCATAATCAATAAGACAAAAACCGTTATCTCTCCATAAAGTCCCCCAAGAATTCATAATTTTAAAAGCATTTTTATTATCATCATATCCTACAATCACCATAGCATGTGAAAAATTATCTGTTGAATCATAATTCATTTCATTTATAATTTCAGGTCCGTCAGGTTCATAAAATTCTTCATCAATATATGCTCCAAACACCAAAGGAAAACCTCCGGCAAGATATGATTTAATCACATTGATACTGTTCGGGTCAATTCTTTTTGCAATTGAAATTTTATATTTAGAAGCGGAATCCAAAACATCATCATCAGGTTTTGAAAAATAATCTTCTTCATCATAAGGCATTACAGATAAAGGAGCTATTCCTTTATTTTGTAAAATATTTATCGCATCTAAAAAATCAGCACCTTCATCCTCACCGCCATTTATCTGATTATATAAAAAGGAAGGACTATATACTCTGTCAGGTATTATCTCATCGCCACTTTTTATTTCCCATTTCCTTTTAATTTTTTCCTGGTAAGTTTTTATTGCGTATCCCATAGACCAGCCGACGCAACTATTTTGCTCTCCCTGATCACCCGGAATTGGCATATCCACAGATAAGTCAACTGATTTTGGCAATGGTTCTTTGAAAATCGGGGCACGGGCTATACTAATTTCTGAAAGAAGACTGTCAGGTGTGGGCTTGAGTCCCGTTCCAAACTTCTCTTTTAATGGTGCAGGTTCTTTACATTGAATTGTAAAAAAAACTGTTATTAATAAAATTAACTTATAAAAAACTTTCACTTTCAAAATTATCTCTTTCTTATTTTAAATATTATATAAATTTTTTTACCGGATTTTTTCGGTTTATTTGAACATTCAAATAAGTTATTTTGTATTATGA
>DOWN01000219.1:0-889 GCA_003519545.1 Bacteroidota bacterium | reverse complement strand
GTATTATGATATGTAAAAATTGTGAGAATGAATTTGAAGGTAAATATTGTAATACCTGCGGACAAAAAGCCGCAATTCAGCGGATTACAATAAAAGAAATTTTTCACAACTGGATTCACGTTCTTACTCACGCGGATAAAAGCATTTTTAAATTGATTTTTAACCTTGCCAAAGAACCCGGTATAGTTGCGAGAGAATATATTGAAGGTAAAAGAATAAAATATTTTAGCCCGTTACAGTTTTTGGTTTTGATGACTACAGTTACAACTTTTCTGAATCTTACATTTCAGATAATGGGTTCTCAGATTCCCCCAGAAGTTTATAATACTCTTTCAGACAGAAATAAATTTTTTTATCAGTTTAATATGTTTTCATATAAGTATATGAATATTTATATGTTTTTAAGTGTTCCAATTGCCGCTTTTTCTACAAGAATATTTTTTGCCGATAGAAATTATAATTATGCCGAAAATCTTATTGCCAATGCATACTTTGCCGGCGAGAGATCTGTTCTGTTCATTTTTGCTGTATTGTTTATAATAATTTTACCGAGACAATATTCAAGCATTATATTGATGTTATATACTTTATTAATGTTTGTTTATTTATTTTATGCCTATAAGAAGTTTTTTCTTTTTAAAAATGTTAAAGATTATTTTAAAGGAATTTTAAGTTTAATCTTTATGTATATTCTTCATTTAATTTTTATGTTTGGCTCTTTTACACTATTATTCTATAAAAAATAAATTTATGAAACTATTAATTTTACTTTCTTTTCTGATTTTATCATCAAATGTAAATTCTCAGGACCTAAAAGATTATTATTACGAAAACAAAAGTTCTAACCTGAGCAATGATTCAGTTTTAAAAGAGGGAAGTGATGTTATTC
>DOWN01000022.1 GCA_003519545.1 Bacteroidota bacterium | reverse complement strand
GAAAAATTTTGTGAATAAATCTGAGAAATTAATATTTATAATAAAATCATTATCAAAACTTTACAAAAGTAAAAACGGGAAAAATCGTGAAATAAATTTGCTTGATTATTTGATAGCAACAAAACTTTCACAAAATACGACTGATAAATCTTCATACAAAGCATTTACAAATCTAAAGAATAAATATCCGGATTATGAAGAAATAATAAATGCTGAAGAGAAAGATATTAAAAAATTGATTTCCGTATGCGGACTGGCAAATACAAAAGCGAGAGAGATAAAAAATTTACTAACAGGAATTAAAAATAAATTTGGAACACTTGATTTAAGTTTTTTTTACAAATATGATAATGAAAAAATTTTTGAGGAATTATTAATGTATAAAGGATTCGGAGTAAAAACAATTTCGTGTATGATAGCATTTGGAATGAAACGTTCTGAATTTCCTGTGGATACACATATTCACAGAATACTAAACAGATTAGGTATCGTTAAAACAAACACACCCGAGAAAACCTATGAAAAAGCAAAGAAAATAATTCCCGAGAGATATCAAGCAAATTTTCATGCTGATTTAATAAAATTCGGAAGAAACATTTGCAAATCTTTAAATCCACTTTGCGGAGTTTGCAGTTTATATAATGTTTGCAATTTTAAAGAAAAAAAAATTTTCAAACAAAAAAGTTTAAGTGCTGAAATAAATGAAAATAATTTTATAATACTGGAGAATATTTGAAATTTAACAAAGATGAAATAAAAAAAATTCTGGTGATAAAATTCGGAGGTATAGGTGATATACTTTTAACAACACCTGTCTTGCCAAATTTAAGATCATTTTTTCCTGATGCGAAAATTTATTTTCTTACTCTACGTCATTCACGTGATATTTTAAATGAAAATCCATTTATTGATCGTGTAATTACTTATGACCCTACAGAAGACCATTCAAAATGTCTTATAGACAATATTAAAAAACAAAATTATGATTTGATAATTGATTTATATTGTAATCCAAGAACGGCTTTAATCACATATCTTAGCAGAGCAAAATACAGATTTGGTTTTAAATTCAGAGGCAGGAAATATGCTTATAATCTCAAAGCAGAAGGCAGAGGCGGAGAAATTCATAATGTAGAATTTAATCTTGATGCATTAAGATTTCTGGAAATACCTGTAGAATCTAAAGAAATGTATCTGCCAATGAATATAGTTCATACTGAATTTGCCGATAGTTTTTTTAATTCTGTAAATCTTGAAGGTAAAACAGTTGTAGGAGTTACGTTGACAGGCGGATGGGAAACGAAAAAATACAAAGTTAAAGATTATATAGAATTAATAAAAAAACTTAATGAAAAATACGAATTAAGTTTTATATTAATTTGGGGAAATCAAAAAGAAAAAGAAGAGTGTCTTGAAATTCACAATGCCGTTCCCGGAAATACATATCTTATACCGGATAGTCCGATAAGATATTTAGGAGCGATAATAAAAAAATGTGCTTTTATTATTGGAAATGATTCGGGTCCATTACATATATCGGCTGCTGTAGGAACTCCTGTGCTGGGAATTTATGGACCAACAAATCCAAATTTACAGGGACCTTTCGGTCAAAAAAATCTAACTATTGTAAATGAGAAATTAGATTGTTTAGGATGTAATTTGTTAGAGTGTGAAATTGGTAATATTTGTATGACTGAACTATCTAAGGATTTAATTCTTGATAAAGTAAAACAATTGACAGATATTAATAATATAAACTTAATTTTAAAAAACTAACAAGCCTATGGAAAAATCCAATAAAATGCCTAAAGGTATTCCATATATCATCGGTAATGAACTTGCCGAGAGATTCAGTTTTTATGGAATGAAAGCAATACTTGTAGTTTTTATGACTCAGTATTTGATGGGAAGAGACGGCGAATTATCACTTATGAGTGATGATGAGGCGAAATCATGGTATCATTATTTTGTTATGGCAACATACTTTTTTCCGATAATAGGTGCGATAATATCGGACGTATTTTGGGGAAAATATAAAACCATAATTTTACTTTCTATTGTTTATTGTTTAGGTCATTTGGCTTTGGCACTTGATGAAACAAGACTTGGATTGAGCATAGGTTTAACACTGATTGCAATGGGATCAGGCGGTATCAAACCATGTGTGAGTGCACACGTTGGAGATCAGTTTGAACACAAAAATAAACATTTACTCGAAAAGATTTTCGGATATTTTTATTTTTCCATTAATGCAGGAGCAATGTTATCAACACTATTAACTCCAATTTTACTTGAGAAATATGGACCACATTTAGCATTTGGAATTCCCGGTGTGATGATGCTTATCGCAACAATAGTTTTTTATATGGGTCATAAAGTTTTTATTGCTATACCACCTGTTGGCTGGAAGCAATATAAGAAAGATGTATTCAGTCCACAGGGTAAAAAGGCGATTGTAAGTTTGAGTATAATGTATATTTTCATTTCAATATTCTGGTCATTGTTTGATCAGACCGGTTCTTCATGGGTGTTACAGGCAGAGAATATGGATAAGTGGGTTGACTTAGGAATTATCAGATTTGAATTACTTGCGTCGCAAATTCAGGCAATAAATCCATTGCTGATAATAATAATGATACCATTATTTTCTTATGTTATTTATCCGTTTTTTAAAAACAAATGGGAGTTAACTCCGCTTAGAAGAATTTCAATCGGTTTATTTATTTCATCATTTTCATTTATGGTTATTGCTGTTGCTCAAGCAATTATAGATGGAGGCGGTACACCAAGTATAATGTATCAGTTCATTGCTTATTTAATTTTAACGGCGGCTGAGGTGATGGTTTCAATTACAGGGCTTGAGTTTTCATATACACAAGCACCTAACAGTATGAAATCATTTGTTATGGGTTTATGGCTTTTATCAGTATCACTCGGAAACTTTGTTGCGGGGTTTGTAAATTCATTGATACAAAATCCTGCCATCAAACCATTGCTTGAAGGTTCATATTATTTTTGGTTTTTTGCGGGATTAATGTTATTAACTGCTATAATATTTGTATTTTATTCAAGAACTTATAAAGAAGAAAATTATATACAATCGAGGGAAGAATTGAATAACCCGATATTGACTGAAAATTAAAATGAAAAGAATTTTAATTGTCAGGACAGACCGGGTTGGAGATGTCATTATGATTACTCCGATGATAAGAGAATTAAAATTAAAATATCCGGATTCATTTATTGCAACATTAACACAAAAAAATACGACGGATATATTACTAAACAATCCTTATCTGGATGAGATGATAACTGATGATTTAAAAAAAGAAACTTTTTGGGAAGTAACAAAGAAAATCAGAGAAAGAAAGTTTACAGACGGACTATTAGTGATGCCAACAGAAAGAGCAGCGTATCAAATGTTTTTTGGTGGAGTTAAAAACAGGATTGGTGTTGGAAGAAAGATATACGAAATGATGACAATGATGAAAAGTGTTTCAAGAAACAATTATGTTCCTTTGAGGCACGAAGCAGATTATTGTATGGACTTGGCAAGAAGAATAGGAGTTGAGACAGATAATATTTCACCAGAAATTTTTTTAACTGATGATGAGATACTCCTTACAAGAAATTTTCTAAAAGAATTAAACATTAATTCTCAAGTTCCAAATGTAATGATTCATACAGGATCAAAAAATTCCGCACCCAACTGGAGTGAAGATAAATATTTTGAGTTAATTCAAAAGATTCAAAAAGAATATTCTGAAAAGGGATTAAATATTTTTTTAACTTCGATTGAAATGAGTGAATCTTTTAAATCGAAAATAAAGAATCTAAACTGCGGGAATATTTTTATAGTTGCTGATAAACTATATCCGCTGAGAAAATTTATTTCTTTTATTAATGCGATGGATTTAGTTGTAGTATCATCAACGGGTCCTGCTCATATCGCTGATGCTTTAAAGCGAAAAGCCGTTGTTATGCATTGCAACAGAAATGTTAGCAGTGTTAAACACTGGGGAACGATTAACGGTAACTCGATAGACCTTGAGGTCAGTAATGAATTTTGCAATTTACATTGCAGCAAAGATAAGAATAATTGTGGAATTGAAAACGGGATCACGATTGAAACAGTTTTAGATTCAATTAAAAAACAAATTTTAAAAATTAACTGATTTGGATTTCAAAATACCAAGATGTAAAAAATTTTCAGGTTATAAACCTTGTGTCTCATATTATGATTGTCTGACAAACGGATGTAAATATGATTTACCTGAAAACAAAATAGGAGAGAAAATTTTAATAATTTCACTTGATGCTCTCGGAAACGTACTGGATAATACACCTGTACTTCCCGCATTAAAAAGAAAATTTCCTGAAAGCACAATTTACTGGCTAACATTACCAAACGCAAAAAATATACTGATAAATAATCCTTACATAGATAAATTATTCTTATGGGATGATGAAAGCAGAATGATTTTAAGAAATCTGAATTTTGATTTTGTAATGAATGCGGATAAATCAGTTTATGCCTGTTCATTAGCAAATGAAATAAAAGCGAAAACAAGATATGGATTTTTTTTGAATTCGGACGGGAAAATTATACCGGCAGATGAAAATGCAATTTATAGTTATAAACTCGGACTTGATGATCAACTTAAATTCAGAGAAAATCAAAGAACCGGAATTGAAATTTTGCATGAAGTATTTCACTTAAATTATGAAAAAGACGAATGTATCTTTAATTTTGATGAAAACGAAAAACAATTCATTCAGGATTTTAAGAATGAAATAAATTACGATAACCGATATACATATGTCGGATTCAACACCGGATGTTCAGAACTGTTTCCGAATAAAAAAATGACAATAGAACAGCATATTCAATTAATCGGGGAATTGTTATTTTATGAGAATATAAAAATTGTTTTATTGGGTGGAAGAGAAGATACAGAGCGTAACAAAACAATTTTTAGTAATTTTCCTGAATTTCAAGACAACAAAATTTTTAACAGCCCTACATCTATGGGTATAAGAAAAGGTGCCTGTTATATGGATGTATGCGATATTGTAATTTCCGGTGATAGTTTCGGAATGCATCTTGCAATTGCACTGAAAAAATATGTTATAGCATGGTTTGGATTATCTTGTGCAAGTGAAATAGAACTTTATGGCAGAGGTATAAAACTTATTCCTGAAGGATTGGAATGTTCACCTTGCTGGAAAAGAGTTTGCCCTTACAATCTTGAGTGTATCCAAATGATAGATATAAGGAAAATAAGAGAAGCAGTAATAAATTACAGTTTCAAAAAACCTTCATTCAGTAACTGAAAATAAATTATTAATGAGTTATAAAATTCCTGTATATCAACCTTCACTTAACGGAAATGAGAAAAAATATGTAAATGAATGTATAGATTCAAACTGGATTTCATCTAAAGGGGAGTATGTAAATAAATTTGAAGAGAAATTTTCTGAATATATCGGAGTTAAACATTCAACTACTGTCTGCAACGGCACAGTAGCATTACATCTTGCATTAGTTACTCTTGGAATCGGAGAAGGAGATGAAGTGATAGTTCCTTCATTTACTTATATCGCATCGGTTAGTTCAATATCACACTCAGGGGCAAAGCCGGTATTTGCTGATTCACTTGAATCAACTTGGCAGTTAGATCCGGAAGATGTAAAGAGAAAGATTACAGATAAAACTAAAGCAATAATGTGTGTCCATATTTATGGAAATCCCTGTGAGATGGATGAAATTTGTAAAATTGCCAAAGAGAACAATATTTTTGTTATTGAAGATTGTGCAGAATCATTTGGTTCTAAGTATAACAATAAATATACCGGAACATTCGGAGATATATCAACATTCAGTTTTTACGGTAATAAAACAATTACAACAGGAGAAGGCGGAATGGTGGTTACAAATGATGAAACATTATATGACAGAGCATATCATTTCAAAATGCATGGGCTTGCAAAATACAGAGAATACTGGCATGATGTAATAGGATATAATTACAGAATGACAAATATTTGTGCGGCAATCGGGTTAGCACAACTTGAAAAAGCAGATGAGAAAATTAAAATGAAAAGAGATTTATTTGTAAAATATAAAGATAAACTTAAAGATTTACCATTAGAATTTCAAAATGAAAATTTAAATGTTTTAAATACATACTGGATGATAACGATACTCACTTCAAATATAAATGAACGTGACGGATTAAGAGAACATTTAAAAAATGCATCAATAGAAACAAGACCTTCATTTTATCCAGTTCACACAATGCCTATGTATGCTACAAAATATCAACGGCTTCCTGTTGCAGAAAAATTAGGATGGTGTGGAATTAATTTACCGAGTTATCCTGAATTAAAAGATGAAGAAATAGATTTTATTTCAAATTCAATTAGGGAGTTTTATAATAAATAATTACAAATTAAAGAAACAATGTCAGATTTAAAATTATTTTCCGGAAGAACATCAAAAAAATTCGGAAAATCAGTTGCAGAAAGTATTAAATCAAAATTGGGTAACTGTGAATTTAAAACATTTTCAGATGGTGAAATCTGGATGAAATATAACGAAAATATCAGGGGTGCTGATTTGTATTTAATACAGACAACGAATCCACCTTTTGAAAATTTGATGGAATTACTGATTATGATAGATGCGGCTAAGAGAGCATCTGCAAGAAGGATTAACGCGGTAATTCCCTATTTCGGTTATGCAAGACAAGACAGAAAAGATCAGCCGAGGGTTGCGATATCAGCAAAGTTGATAGCGAATATGATAACAACAGCGGGTGCAGACAGAATTATAACAATGGATTTACATACACCTCAGATACAGGGTTTTTTTGATATACCTGTTGATCACTTATATGCATCAAGTGTTTTCACTCCTCATATTAAAAAACTAAAGTTAAAAAATATGGCAGTTGCTTCGCCGGATGTAGGCGGAATAAAAATGGCGAGAGCATACGCAAAAAGACTTCATTGTGATTTAATTGTATTGGATAAAAGAAGACCTAAACCAAATGTAGCAGAAGTGATGAATATTATTGGTGATCCTAAGGGAAAAAATGTTATTATAATTGATGACTTAATTGATACCGGTGGAACATTCGTTAATGCAGTTGAAGCACTGAAAAAAGCAGGGGCTGAAAATGTATATGGAGCATGTACACATGCTTTACTTTCCGGAAATGCCGTTGAAAGAATAAATAACAGTTCTATAAAAAAATTAATAATTTCAGATACACTTCCTTTGACAAAAACTTGCTCAAAAATTGAAGTCGTTTCCGTAGCGAAAATTTTTGCTGAAGCGATAAAAAGAACCAACAAAAATCAATCAGTTTCATCACTTTTTGATATAAATAAGGGTTAAAGTAGGCTTTTTCGTGAATTGAATACGTATAGGGATATTGGTATTTTACAATAATTCAAATAATAATTACAGGAGAAATATATAATGGTAGTTGATTTAGTAATGCCGAAAATGGGTGAATCTATAATGGAAGGCACTATACTGAAATGGAATAAAAAGGCAGGAGATAAAGTAGAGAGAGATGAGACAGTTTTGGAAATTTCTACAGATAAAGTTGACACAGAAGTACCATCTCCCGAAAGCGGAGTAATATCGGAAGTTTTATTTAATGAAGGGGATGTAGTACAGGTTGGAAGTGTTATTGCAAAAATAAATACAAACGGAGAATCCACATCTGCAAACGCACCAAGTGTGAAACAGGAAGAAGTAAAAAAATCAGAGCCCGTAAAAGAAGAAATTAAAATTGAAACTATAACTCCGAAACAAGAAGTGACAGAGACAATAGTTGAAACTGAAATGACAAGCGGAGGCGGTGACAGATTTTATTCTCCATTAGTATTAAACATTGCAAAACAAGAAGGTATCAGTTTATCTGAACTTGAAAGAATTCCCGGAACCGGATCAGGCGGAAGAGTATCTAAAAAAGATATTTTAAATTATCTGACAAACAGAAAATCAACTCCTGCTTCCGAACCTGTTAAAACAACTACTCAGCCCGTTCAAACATCAAAACCAGTTCAGCAAGTTTCAGCACCAAAACAGATTAATCTTCCAAAATATGAAGTTGATTATAATGAAGAAGGTTTATCGGTAATGGAGTTTGATAATATCCGTCAGAAAATGGCAGAGCATATGGTTGCATCAATGGCAATATCTCCTCACGTTAATGCTATTGCGGAATGTGATTTGACTGCCGTGGATAAAGCAAGAAAAGAACTGAATAAAGATTTCGCAGATAAAGAAGGTTTTAAAATGACATATATGCCTTTTATTGCTGAATGCACTATTAAGGCACTAAAAGATTTTCCATTAATAAATTCTATTATTGATGACTCCGCTGTTCCATACAAAGCAATTATGAGAAACAAAATAAATCTTGGAATGGCTGTTGCGATGGAAAATGGCGGGTTAATTGTACCAGTAATTAAAAATGCTGACGGAAAAAATCTTGTCGGTCTTTCAAGAGATATAAATGATTTAGGAAAAAGAGCAAGAATTAAAAAACTATCTCTTGATGAGATTCAAGGGGGTACATTTACTATTTCAAATTACGGAGTATTTGGAAATATAATCGGTACTATGGTTATCAATCAGCCACAAGTTGCAATTTTAGGAGTCGGAGCGATTAAAAAGAGACCTGCAGTTTTGGAAACGGAACAAGGAGATTTCATTGTAATAAAACCAATGGTGTATTTATCACTTTCATTTGATCACAGATTGATTGACGGTGCATTGGGTGGTCAATTCTTAATGAGAATTGTTCATTATTTGGAAAATTATTCACTTTAAAAAATTAACCGGTCATTAATTTGACCGGTTAATTTCCTCTTAAATTCATATTCCCCAATTATGAAAAAAATTCTATTATTTTTTATCTTCATTTTTCCTGCGATAATTCTATCACAACCAAAAGAAAAAGAATCAAAAAGTAAATACTGGATAATATTTAAAGATAAAGGAATTTATAAACCTAATATCGTAATCAAACCGGGTTCAGATGCAGAGAAAGCAGGATTAAAATTATTAACAGAAAGAGCAATTAAAAGAAGATTAAAAGTATTACCTCCTGAA
>DOWN01000301.1 GCA_003519545.1 Bacteroidota bacterium | reverse complement strand
TAATTGGAATGAAGAAATACCGCCAGATATGATTACAATTATTATAACAGAGATAATTAGTTGAATAACTTTTTTATTATCTTTTGATTTATAACTTTTGTAAATGTAATATAAAGCAAAAAGACCTAAAAATATAAAATTGAAAACAAAAGTCTGAGGGTAACCACCTAATATGCTCAGACACATAGTTAAACCTGCTAAGATTATAAAATAAAATTTATTTGTATTAATAAATTTTAAAAACAGATATAATGCAAAAGGCAACCAAATTAATGATTCCAATAGATTCATATGCATCATATGAATAATCATAAAAGCAGAGTAAGTATAAATCATTCCAAATACAAAAGATGCGAGTTTATTTAATTTTAATTCTTTAGCAAACAAGTATGCAAAAACAGAAGCGAGGAAAAAATGTAAAACTATAATATTTTGAACGACTAATGGATTCAAAGAATTATTAGAAACAAAATATTTCATTACATAATTTAACGGATATAAAATACCGATTTGCGGGTCTGCAAAGAAAGGAGTACCCGAGAATGCGAATGGATTCCAGTATGGGAAAATATCATTTGCTAAACTAACAGCCATTAGAAATTTCCCAGGATAATAGACATAAGGGAAATCATCATGAAGCCAGGATTGACCTGTAATTAATTCTCTGAAAATTATAATGCAGAAAATTAACAGCAATAAAATATAAACCCAATCAGAATTTAGATATTTGTTTAATTTATCAATTCCCGATTGGGTTTTAAGATTTGATGTTTTTTTCAAATTTTATTTTACTGATTTTGCATTTTGGATCTGATTAAATTCATCTTCTGCTGTACGTTAGGATCATTAGGATTCATCATTTGTAATCTTCCAAGAATATCAAGGGCTTTCTGATATTGACCCTGAGTTTCGTAAATATCAATTAATACTCTGTAAGGATTATAGAAACTCTGAACGTTTGTCGGGTTCTGTTCAATATCTTTTAAAGCATCTGTTTCAATTTGAGAAGTAAGTTCATCAAATTTTGCTTTATCCCCTATTCTTGAATATATATTAGCCATTTCATATTTCAACCTGTAATCCATCGGAATTACACTTGAAGGAATTGCAGTATTCATTTTATCAAGGGTTTCTTTTGCAAGATTAAATTTGGTTGAATCAGATGCATATGAATTTGCAAGTCTTAAGAATAATGTTCTGTATGTTTCAACACTTCTTCTGTGATTCTGATCATAAAACACATCCGGATTATCTAAACTTCTAAACATAAATCCGTATTTAGGTTCTTTAGAAGGAGTATTGGTTGACTGAATTAAATTTTCATACATTGTCTTTTCATCAATAGCCATTCCGGGAACATCTGAAGGTTTATAAGGCAATAATTTCTGAGCCATTCCGTTTAATACTAAATAGTCACCAAGACCAATGTAGTTTTCATCAGTGACTGTTACAGAGAAATAGATAGGTCTTTCCCATTTGTTTGCTCTTAAGATGTCAATTAACAATAAATCATTAACTTTAACAGCAGTTATATTTCTTCCCTGATATTGCTGTCTGATTGTCGCCGGAACTCTGAAATTTAATTTTGTAGGCAGATCAGGTTTATTCTGCATTGAATCAGGATAAGCAGTTTTTGGAATATCAATTGAGAAGACTTTATTTTCATCCCATTCAACCGGTTGTAATTTTCTTAACTGTTCATCTGAATATGTCATAGGAACAGGAAGAGAACCATAAGGTCTTCCGTTTTTTAATTCTAGGTTATACCAATCAGTTTGTGCAAGAGATAGATTTACAATTCTGACATCCTGTCTGACACCATACACCGCCTGTAAACACCAGAGCGGGAAAGTATCATTATCACCATTGGTTATAAGTATTGCATCTTTTTCACAACTTTGTAAAATATTATAAGCATAGTCATAAGGGAAATAGTTTTCGTGTCTGTTCTGATATTCATAGTTTACGCGTAACATATTAACCGGCACAAGTAAGAAAGATGCCGCAACAACACCAGAAGCAACGGCTTTGAAAGCAGATTGCTTTTTCATAAACTCATTTACAGATTCAATTATACCTGCTATTCCAAGACCAATCCACATTGCAAAAATCATATAAGCCCCAACATAGAAATAATCCCTTTCCCGGGGTTGCGGATCTTGCTGATTCTGATACAAGGCGGTAATAACCCCCAGCACCAGAAATCCGAATAGGAAGACGAGTGCAAGTTTCCAATCCTTTCTGAAATGATAGAATACACCAAACATTCCAAGTATAAAAGGTATTGCAAAGAATTTTGAGAAGTCAACACCATCACCCTGATCATATCCTTCCCTACCGATAAACTGCCAGAATAAGTAACGGTTAAACATCTCATTTATCTGATATCTCCACATAAAGTCCATATCGGATGAATATAACTGACGAGTTCTTTCGTGTTGAGGTTCCTGAGAATATCTTCTCGGGAAGAATAAAGGTTGCTGACCATACTGTTCACGATTTAAGTATGAAAGTAAAGTTTCAATGTTATCAGGTTTATTTTCATTAATCGGAAGATTATCAACATTTGCTCTCAAAACTACACCAATATAAGTGGAGTATCCAAGAACAATTAAAAATAACGAAACACAAACTATATTTAATAAAGAATTTTTAGTTCTGATAGAATGGTAAATACCGAAAATAACCCCTGCGAATAAAATCAAAGCAAAAATTCCACTCATTTGAATTAATGCAGGATATTTTTTTACGATACCAGGATAAACGACAAAAAACGAAACTGCAGTTATACCGAATGCAATCAATAAACCTTTAGGAGTATAATCATATCTTCTGAAATAGAACATCAAACCTGCAATTAAGATACACTGAACAACAATCAAGTGAATACCTAAAGAAAGACCGATTACATAAGCGAGCATTAAGAGATATTTATCAGAACCGGCTTCATCTGCTTTTTCCCACCAAACCATAAGTAAAAATAAACAGACACCGATTAAGAATGTTCCGAAACCATAAACTTCCGCTTCTGTTGCACTGAACCAGAAAGAATCAGAAAAAGCGTAAGCCAAAGCACCAACTGCCGCAGAGCCACAAACTAAAATTATATCATAAGCAGATTTTGGAATACCTCTCCAGTTATTAATAAGTTTAACAATTACGAGATAAACAAGGGCGACACATCCCGAACTTGAGAAAACGGACAGATAATTCATTCTCAGACCAATATCGGAAGAGATCGGAAGCATTGTAAAAATTTTTCCGACGAGAATAAAAAACGGAGCACCGGGAGGATGAGGCACGCCAAGAGTGTAAGCACAGGCAATAAATTCACCGCAATCCCAAAAAGATAGAGTCGGTTGCACTGTCATTACATAAATAACGGATGCAAAGATAAAAACAAACCATGCAATTATTTTATTGACAAGTTTAAAATCCATTATGAAATTTTAGTTTTATGTTTTAAAATTAACAGAATATAATTAGAGTTAAGAATTATTTTTTTTAGAAACTTCTCTTCTTGAAAGAATAGTATCAATCAAACCATACTTTTTTGCTTCTTCAGCGTTCATATAATTATCTCGTTCAGCATCAATCATAATTTTATCAACAGTCTGACCTGAATGTTCAGAAATAATTTTATAAAGAGTTTGTCTGGTTTTTTCCATTTCTTTCGCCTGAATTAAGATATCGGTAGTCTGACCCTGAACACCACCTGTCCAAGGCTGGTGCATAAGAATTTTTGAGTGAGGGAGAGCAATTCTTTTTCCCGCGGCACCGCCGGTAAGAAGGAGTTGCCCCATAGAAGCAGCCATACCAACACAGATAGTTGATACATCAGGATTGATATATTGCATTGTGTCATAAATACCAAGACCAGCAGTAACCGAACCACCCGGTGAATTTATATACATCATAATATCTTTATCTGGATCTTCAGATTCAAGAAAAATTAACTGAGCAATCATAAGAGAAGCAATTTCATCGTATATTGCTGTGCCTAAAAAGACGATTCTTTCTTTAAGTAATCTTGAATAAATATCATAACTTCTCTCACCTCTTGAAGTTTGTTCAACGACAATAGGAACGAGTTGGTTATTGATTTGGGATGCTGTGTTTAAACCAGCATTAATAAAATTTTCGTGTTTTTTAATTAAATCGGTTGGATGCATTAATTTTTTATATTTAAAATTTTAATTTTCATTTTCTTTTGACAGATCAACTTCTTCATCAGTAATCTTTGCATTATCAATCAGAAAGTTAAAAACTTTATCAGTTTCAATCTGGCTTTTTATATCGGGAGATTTTGCGTAAAGTTCAACAAGTTTATCAACAGGCATATTATATTTTCCTGCAATATCTTCAGCAAATTTTTTGATATCATCTTCATTTGCTTTAATATCTTCAAGTTCAACAATTTTTTCTCTGATTAAGAACCATTTTGCCTGTTTGATTGCATCTACTCTGTTTGTTTTTTTATACTCATCAAGTTCTTCATCGGAAATTTTTCTTTTACCTGCTTCTTTTTTCTTAAAATCATCAGCCATATTGTTCAGAATATTTTCAATGAATGCTTCAGGAACGTCAACTGAATTAATTTTCAAGAGTTCGTTTATAATTTCATTTCTTAAAGACTGGTTTGTAATGTTATCGTAATATTTTTCAAGTTCGGTTCTAATACTATTTTTATAATCTTCGAGAGTTTTAACATCATCTTTACCTGTAATTTTTTTAAAATACTCTTCATTCATTTCAGGGAAAATAATTTTTTCAATTTTGGTAGCGGTTACCTGAACTTTTTGATTTTCGCCTTCGGAGTTTTTAGTATCAATTACACGGGATTCATTTTCTTTAATGTGTTGTAAACCGTGATAAAAATCTTTTTCAATATTTTTATTACCGAGATATATTTTTAAATCTTTTTGAGATTCGCCAACAATTATATTACCTTTATCATCTAAATTTTGCATATCAAGAGTAACGAGATATTCATCATCAAGGGCTTCCCCGTCAATTTCTAAAGATGATAACTGTAGTTTATGATAATTTATTTCTTCGTCAATAATTTTATCCTGAATTTTATATTTTTTTCTTTTGAGTTCAAGACCTTTATATTGTTCAAGATTTATTTCCGGTTTAACTTCAAATTCAATTTTAAATTGAAATCTAAGTTTAGGTTCATAATTGAAATCGGTTATAGAGCCAACGTTAATTATATCAATATCATTATCAACAATATGATTTTTAAAAACTTCGTTAGCAATATCTTCAAGAGAAGAGTATTCCACAGAGTCACCGACAATTTTTTTCACCATATCAAGAGGTGCTTTGCCTTTTCTGAAACCGGGAATAGTTGCTTTGTTTCTATATTTTAATAATGCTTTATCGAAGTGAGGTTTTAATTCATCATAAGAGAGAATAAATTCCAATTCTTTTTTGACGTTATCAATGTCTTTAAAATTTGTTTCCAATTTAATATTTTAAATAAATTTAATAAAAATAAGTATTTAAGTAATAAGATTTAATTCTAAGAAATGAGGTATTT
>DOWN01000147.1:2733-9361 GCA_003519545.1 Bacteroidota bacterium | reverse complement strand
CTTACTACACCTGTGCCTGTTAAAATATTTTTTAATTCGTCAATTTTCCATTCAAGGTTATCTTCAATATAAATTTTTAAATACCCTTCCTCTTCAAGTATATGCTGAATCCCATTGTAATATAACACATTATAAATTTCCTGGTAATTCTTTTTTGAATAAAATATGTCTATTTCGTAATAAAACATAATCAGGAATAAATTATTTTTTTATATGAGTCGAGAGTATTTTTCATTAACATTGCAATTGTCATTGGTCCAACCCCTCCCGGAACAGGAGTAATCATTTTGCATTTTTCCAAACAACTTTCAAAATCTACATCACCTGTTATTTTATATCCGTTAGGTGAAGATGATGATTCAACCCTGTTAATTCCGACATCAATTATGACAACATCTTCTTTAATCATATCACCTTTAAGAAAATCAGGACTTCCGATAGCGGCAATGATTATATCTGCATTTAACGTATAACTTTTTAAATCTTTTGTTTTGCTATGACAAATTGAAACTGTTGCGTTATACTCTTTTTGAATTAACAGGTTTGCGATTGGTTTTCCTACAATATTACTTCTTCCGATAACCGTTACATTTTTTCCAGAAGTTTCAATATTATATCTTTTTAATAATTCAGTAATTCCATAAGGTGTGCATGGGATAAATGATTTTATGCCTGATACAAGTCTGCCTGTATTTTCAGGATGAAATCCGTCAACATCTTTTTTATAATTTATACTTTCAATTACTCTCTGTTCATTTATATGTTTAGGTAAAGGCAATTGAACAAGAATACCGTCAATTTTTTCATCATTATTAAAAGTTTGAATAAGATTAATTAATTCTTCTTCAGAAATTGAATCCGGAAGTTTTTCCGTTACGGAATAAAATCCTATATCACTGCATGCTTTACCTTTATTTTTAACATAAACTTTGGAAGCAGGATCTTCACCGACAAGTATAAATGCAAGACCGGGAGGTCTTTTGCCTGATTGAACTAATTCACTTACTTCTTCTTTAATTTCTGCTTTTACTTTTGAAGAAATTAATTTTCCGTCAATTATTTTCTTTAAAGAAATATTTTCTGTGACTGAATTCATTTTTTATACTCATCAACAATTTTCATAAATTCAGTAAAAAGATATTTACTGTCATTAGGACCGGGTGCGGCTTCAGGGTGATATTGCACTGACATTACGGGAAATTTTTTATGTTTTAAACCTTCATTTGTCCCGTCATAAAGATTTGTGTGTGATAAATCAACAACGTTTTTATCCAGCGAATTTTCATCTACGGCAAATCCGTGATTCTGAGAAGTTATTTCTATTTTATTTGTGAAATGATTTTTAACGGGATGATTTCCGCCTCTGTGTCCGAATTTTAATTTATAAGTCTCACCGCCTAATGCAAGAGAAATTATCTGATGCCCGAGGCAAATTCCAAAAACCGGTATGCCTGTAGGTATAAGAGTTCTCGTGTTTTCAATTGCATAATCCAGTGCAGCAGGATCTCCCGGACCATTTGATAGAAAAATCCCATCAGGATTATAATCTAAAATTTCTTTCGGTGATGTCTTGGCATTAAAAACTTTCATCTCGGTATCAAAATGTAAAAACTCCCTGAGTATATTTTTTTTGATTCCGAAATCATAAACTGCAATTTTATATTTTGGATTATCAGAAGATAAAATATAATTCTTTGATGTGGTTACATCTTTAACGAGATCAAGACCTGACATTGAAGGAATTTCTCCTGCTTTTCTGATTAATGTTTCATCGGATACTTCGCCGGGTGAAATAATTCCTCTCATTGCACCGTCTTTTCTTACCTGTCTTGTAAGTTCACGTGTGTCAATTCCTGTAATTGCTGTAATTTTATTTTGTTTAAGAAAAGAATCGAGTGATTCAATTCCTTCAAAATTTGACCAGTCATCTTCATAGTTACCCGTTATGAACCCGCTCACCTGTGCTTTTTCAGATTCTGAATCTTTCAGGTTTGTACCGTAATTTCCGATTAGCGGATATGTCATCAGAACAATCTGACCATAATATGAAGGGTCAGTAATTATTTCCTGATAACCTGATAAAGATGTATTAAAAACAACTTCACCATAAGCAGAACCATAATATCCGAAAATATTTCCTTCGAATATTTTTCCGTTTTCTAAAACCAGTTTACCTTTTTGCAATATAAAAAATCTTATTTTGTTTTATTTCTCGTGAATGCATCTTTATATCCGCGAGAGATTACAGTTCTTAAATAATTATTTGCAGTCTCTACATTATCAAAAGTTCCGACTGTAACTTTATATAAACCGTCTAACGGATCAAGATTTACTTCAACCCTCAGGTCAAGTTTAGTTCTTGCTTCAGTTGCATAAGCATCCGCATAATTTCTGTCTCTGAAAGCACCAATCTGTACTGTAACTTTATAAGGAACAATTTCTTCAACGATAACCGGCGGCATTTTAATAGTATCCTGAACAACTACCTGTCCGTCAGGATTATATCCTTCCTGACCCGGTTCGCAATCAGGACAATAAGATCCGCAAGAATTTAAAAATACAGATGCAGAAATTAAAAATAATACCGGTAAAAGAAGATAAATTTTATTCATATTTTTTATCTTAAATGTTTATCTAAAAAACTTATAATGTTTTTAAACGCATTAATTTGATTTGATATTTTTGAAAAACCATGACCTTCGTCTTCAAATAAAATATACTCGACATCTTTATTATTCTGTTTAAGTTTTTCAACAATCTGTGCTGATTCTTTTTCCACAACTCTCGGATCATTTTTGCCCTGAATAACAAGCAACGGGCATTTGATATTATCAATATAATTAATTGGCGACCTTTCTTCAAGTAAAGATTTATCTTTCACTGCATCCCCAACAAGGTCATACATTCCCGCTTTCCAGTGATCCGGAACGCTGTCCACAAAAGTTATCAGGTTACTCGGACCGAATATATCAACGGCACATTTCCATAAATCAGGTGCTTTTGTGATACAGGTGAGAGTAACAAATCCTCCGAAACTTCCGCCGACTACAGCAACTTTTTCCATATCAACATAACCTGAATTTTTAAGTACGTCGAGTGAAGATAAAATATCTCCAAACTCAGCACCTCCCCAATCTCTGTAAATTTTTCTCTGAAAAGTTTTTCCGTAACCGGTACTGCCTCTGAAGTTTGGTGCGATTACAATATATCCGTTATTGGAAAAAACTTGCATCCATCGTGAAAAGTTGTGCAATTCCTGTGCTTCGGGACCTCCGTGGGGCCAAAGAATCGCAGGATTTTTTCCGTCTTTCTTTAGTCCTTTTGGAATATATAAAAGTGAATGAATTTTTAATCCGTCAAAACTTTTATAAAATACATCTTTTGGTTTAGTGAAAGCAGATTTTGTAATTCCACCTACGGTAGAAAAGGTTAACTGTGTTAATTTTTTACTTTTTAATTCGTATCTGAAAATATCTCCAGGAATTTCCGGAGATGATAATTTGAAAAATATAGTTTTATTATCTTTTGAAAATCTGATGTTTGAATAACAACCTTTAGGANNATAATTCGGCATCTTTATTTACAATCCATTTAAATTCTTTTTTCTTAATATCGTAATATCTTAATCCTCTGAATTCTTTTTTATGATCTGAATTGAAATATAATCCTGTCGAGTTTTTATTAAACCTTACAGAATAATTAACTTCCGTGTTCCCGCTTTCTTTTTTAGTTATGTTTTCAATCTTTCCTGTTTTTGTGTCCAAAAGAGAAATATCCATATCTATATTACCATAAAATAACTGAATAGAAATGTATCGCTCATCAGGACTCCATCCTTCAGGACTTACAGGGATAGTATCGTCAGTTTTATAAACAAGTTTATCATCTCCGGTTTTTAAATCCCGGATAAAAATATCAAAATTATATTTATTTCTATAATTGTTAGACCATAAAAATTTTGTCCCTTTTTTATTAAAACAACAGAAATCTGAAATTGAATCAGGGTATTTGGAAGTTAAACATTCCACTTGACCACCATTCTCATTAATTTTAAATATCTGTATTCGTTCGTTTCCGTTGAAATCAGAAAAGAAAAGAATATCATTTGAATTTGGAATCGGGACTAAGTTTTTTACTGCTTGAGATTCAAGTGTAATTTGCTGTGTCCAGCCGCCTGTTACAGGGATAGACCAAATCTGAGGCAGACCTGTAGTATTGGTAATATATAAAACCTTTTTTCCATCCGAAGATAATTCAAAGGAAGTTATATTTCTTGTGGAGAAAAACTGTTCAACAGGATATTTAATAAATTCTTTATCCTGTTTATGTCTTTTTACAGAGGATTTACGGGACATTCAGATAATTTTATATCATATAAGTTACAAAATTTAATTTCAGTATTACATATATTTATTTAGCACAAAATATGTATGATGCTATATTTATTCTGATTTTTATTTGAATTTAATAAATAATTTAAATGAGTTAAATTAATTTTTGAAGATAAAAATTTATAATACACCATATTAAATGCTGAACAAATTTGCAGAAGATTTAAGAAAACAAAGAGAAGCAAACGGTATATCACTTCAGGAAGTATCCTTAAAAACTAAGTTAAACATAGGAACATTTGAAAAGATTGAAGCCGGAGATTTTAGTTTTGAAATACCAACCTATATAAGGGCTTACTTAAAACAATATTCAGTTTGTTGCGGTTTAAATCCCGATGAGGTATTAAAGGACTTTGATTTGGCAAAATCAGGCAAGTATAAACCTAAGACATTTGAAGTTAAAGAAGTTGTTTCCAAAGTAACTGAAATTGAACCTGTTAAAAACGAAGATGATTTAAATAATTCCAAATCTACACCTGTCGAAAAAGTTGAAGAAATAATTCAGGATAAGTCAAATGATGAAATAAAAGATAAAACATTAATTGACAGGGAAAAAAACATACAAGAAGAGAAGAAAGAAAATAATCAGAAGTCTGAACCTGATGAATTTACAGAAATACGCAGAAGACCAAAAACAAAAAGAGAATATACTGTTAATGCAAACGAAAATGCTTCATTAAAACATAAGTCACCTTTCATTTCACAATCGGCATTGAAATCAACGGGAATAGTTGTATTGATTTTATTAGGGATAACGGGTTTATATTTTCTTATAAACTCTGTATTTCTTGATAATGGAAACACTGAACCAAAAATTGAAAGACAAAATTTTGATGATGTTGTAGCGGAAAACGAAAAGACAATTTTAGGTAAAAGAACTCAGGAAGAAATTGAAGATTCAATCAGAAAAGCACTTGAAGAAGAAAGATTAAAACAATTAACAGGTGGTTTAGAATTGAAAATTATTCCATCAGCATCAGGTTCTTTGATTGTTTCAAGCGATTCGAACGCTGCCGAAATGAAAAGAGAAATTGAATTTTCAAAAGGAGATACAGGAGTTTATAATGCTCAGAAATTTTTTCTGTTAACAACCAAAAACGCAAAAATGCTGAATGTTTTTTTAAACGGGAAAAAACTAGAGTTTGAAAGAAATGTTTATACCAATCTTATGATTACTGCTGAAGGAATAGTTCAGAGAAAAACAACCCAGACAAATACACAAAATACTGAGACGAACTCTACTCCAAGAAATAACAGAGAAACAAGAAGAAACAATACTGAAACTAACACAAGAGAAGAAACGGTTAAGACACCGGATAACAACACTCCATCAGATAATAACGGCACAAATACTGAAGAATAAAAAATGCCTGTTCCAGATAATATAAAAAAGAAGGTATCAGATTTAAGAAAAAAAATTCTTGATGCCGATTATAAATATTATACGCTTGCTCAGCCGGATATTGATGATTTTAAATATGATGTGATGCTGAAAGAATTACAGGAGATTGAAAATAAATTTCCTGAATTAATCACTCCTGACTCACCAACACAGAGAGTTTCTGAAACTCCCACAAAAAAATTTGATGTTGTTTATCATAAAATTCCTATGTTATCACTTTCGAACAGTTATGACTTTCAGGATTTGGATGACTTTGATAAAAGAATAAAAAATTTACTTGGTAATGAAAGATATGAATATGTTTGTGAATTAAAATTTGACGGACTTGCGGTATCTTTAATTTATGAAGATTCAAAATTTAAAACAGGTGCAACACGTGGTGACGGTGAAAAAGGGGATAACATAACTCAGAATCTTAAAACAATTAAATCCATTCCACTTTCGGTTTCAGATAATAAAATTAAAAATTTTGAAGTTAGAGGTGAAGTGTTTATTAAAAAAGATGATTTTCTGAAAATTAATGAAGAGCAGGAACTGAAAGGTGAAAAACTTTTTGCAAATCCGAGAAATACCGCAGCGGGAACATTAAAACAAAAAGATTCAAAAGCAGTTGCTAAGAGACCATTAAATTTGTTTACTTATTTTTTTCATTCCAATGAATTAAAATTACAAACGCATACCGAAGGAATAAAACTACTTGAGAAATTAAAATTTCCGGTTAATACTCATTATAAAAAAGTTAAAGATATAAATGAAGTAAAAGAGTTTTGTAATTCAATTGAAGAAATCAGAGATGAACTTCCATATGAAATTGACGGTGTTGTAATAAAAATAA
>DOWN01000147.1:2290-2575 GCA_003519545.1 Bacteroidota bacterium | reverse complement strand
AGTGTTGTAATAAAAATAAATTCACTTGAACAGCAACAGAAATTAGGATTTGTTTCCCGATCACCAAGATGGGCAATTGCTTATAAATTCAA
Source organism: Bacteroidota bacterium (assembly GCA_003519545.1). GTDB lineage: Bacteria > Bacteroidota > Ignavibacteria > Tepidaquicellales > Tepidaquicellaceae > UBA9002. Next base: position 2,483 of record DOWN01000147.1, on the reverse strand, counting down.
AGCGAAACAACAAATTACTAAAGTTAAAAATATAGTTTGTCAGGTTGGAAGAGTCGGGACTATTACTCCTGTAGCAGAACTTGAACCGGTATTCCTGGCAGGATCAACTATTTCAAGAGCAACTTTGCATAACTTTGATGAAATTGAAAGACTTGATATTAGAATTGGTGATTATGTTAAGATTGAAAAAGGC
>DOWN01000147.1:0-2135 GCA_003519545.1 Bacteroidota bacterium | reverse complement strand
TTATGTTAAGATTGAAAAAGGCGGAGACGTTATTCCAAAAGTTACTGAAGTTATAAAAGATAAAAGATCTAAGGATTTAAAAAAATATTCCGCACCTGATAATTGTCCTGTTTGCGGAAGCAAACTTGAAAAACCTGAAGATGAGGTTAATTATTACTGTATAAATTTTAATTGTCCTGCACAAGTTCAGGGAAGGATTGAGCATTTTGTCAGTCGTGATGCAATGGAAATAGAAGGATTAGGCGAAAGCATAATTGAGATTTTTATTAAAGAAGGATTTATAAAAAATTACACCGACATTTATAATCTTCACGAATTAAAAGATAAAATAATTTCGTTAGAGAGATTCGGTGAGAAAAGTGCTGAAAATATTTTGAACGGAATTGAATTATCAAAACAAAAACCATTTGATAAAGTTTTGTTCGCTCTTGGTATAAGGCATATAGGAGAAAGAACAGCGAAAATATTATCTAAGCATTTCAAAAATATTGATAACATTATAAATGCCTCACTTGAAGATCTGAATGCTGTCAGAGAAATAGGACCTAAAATAGCAGTTAGTATAAAAGATTTTTTTGGAAAAAAAGATAATCTTAATATAATAGATAAACTCAAATCAGCCGGATTAAAATTTGAAATAGAGCAACAATTAAACAAAAAAACAAATCCTAATTTTGAGAATAAAACATTTGTTCTTACCGGTACATTACCCACTTATTCAAGGGATGAGGCATCTAAAATAATTGAAGATTTAGGAGGAAAAACTTCATCATCTGTAAGCAAAAAAACTGATTATGTTCTCGCCGGAGAGGATGCCGGTTCAAAACTTGACAAAGCAAAATCACTCGGAGTTAAAGTGATTTCAGAAGATGAGTTTAAATCAATGTTATCTTAAACAATATCCAACGCAATTTCCGTATGTAAATTTTTAATATTGTTTTGAGGAAGGTGTAGATGTCGGAATTACGTTTTTCAAGGGATTAAAAGTTTTGTTTGAGGTATTGAGTATGTTAGGCAAACTTTCAATTAATATTTTATAATCAATTCTTGTGTTGAATAAACGATCTTTAAATTCATTCAATTTCTGAATAATTATTCTAATCGCTTCATCTGACTGATCTATTCCAATCCATCTTCTACCGTTTTCTTGTGCCGCTATTAAAGTAGTTCCTGAACCTGCAAAACAATCCAACACTATACTATTTTCATTTGAGGAAGTTTTTATAATTAAATCTAATAAATCTAAATTTTTTTCTGTTGGATAAAAAGGGTATTGGGGGTCTTTAAAATCCCAAATATCTTGTACCCGTTTTCCTTCCTGCTGGTCAAGATAAATTTTCTTTCTTGGATTTCCGTTTTCACTCCATTCAATTAAGCCATCCTTATCCCACTGCTCTAAAACAGTAACATCGCTTCTCCAATGTCTGCCAGTTGGTGGGAAAATACCTTTAAAAGCCTTTGATGTTTTACCATTTTGTGTTTCTCCTGGTGCATGTAGAGGTATCGTAGTATATAATCTTCCGTCTTTGTCTTTTTTCCTGAATAGCTTCAATTTATCTTCGTTAGTATATGGTTTTTTAGGTTCATTCCATATCATCTTATCAGATTTCGAATAAAACAGTATCATATCCTTTATGTTCCCAAATCCTTTTCGAGCAAAATTTTTGGGATTGCACTTTATTCTTGTTATGTCATTTCTAAAATTATCAATTCCAAAAATTTCATCCATTATAACTTTTACATAATGTCCAATCTTATAATCTATATGCAAATAAATAGAACCTTGTTCAGAAAGTAACATTTTTAAAAGTATCAGTCGTTCTCTGATAAATTCAATAAAATTAAACCCCTTTAAAGTATCTTTAAAAGCAATTGTCCCATTTAAACTATTACTTATTGTGTTAGCTTTACCATTTGTAATTGTAAAAGTATTATTAGTTGCAAAAGGTGGATCAATATAAATTAAATCAACTTTGCCTTTAAGATTATAGTTTGTGATTAGTTGTTTTAAAGCAATTAAATTATCAGCTTGAATTAGCATATTAAAATTCTCACTAATATTTAATTTTTCTAACTCAATTTCAGGAATATTATTGAATATTTCCTGTTTTTTTTTTTTATTAGGGTAGTTTAAC
>DOWN01000184.1:3459-10927 GCA_003519545.1 Bacteroidota bacterium | reverse complement strand
ATTTAAAATTAAATATTATACTTTAATTTTTTACAATTCATTTTTTACATTCCAATAAATTGATTTTATGTTAAAAAAATTTAATTTTGTTCTTTTATTTTTACTTATCCCTTTAATATCATTTTCCCAGACTTCACAATATGTAAACGCTGAAGCATTTTTAAATAAATCTTCTTATTCATCCTCAGATTCTGTATTCATTGCTCTAAAATTATCCATTAAGGAAAAATTTCATATCAATTCCATTAATGTTTCAGATCCATCTTTAATTAAAACTTCTATCACTTCCGGTTCGCAGGATTTTTTACTAGAAACAGTTTATTTCCCTAATGACAAAGAATACAAATTTGAATTCAGTGATACCAAAGTTAAAGTTTATGAAGGCGATGCCTATGCAGGTTTAAAATTTAAAATTAAACAAGGTCTTGCAGACGGAAATTATAACATTCCTATAAAAATTTATTATCAGGCATGTGATGACAAAGTTTGTTACCCTCCGAAAACAATTACGTTCGACGTTCCTGTTACTATTAATTCATCTTCAGCGGGTAATTCTGTTAACAATTCTGAAATATCAAAAGTAGTTTTTAATAATCCATTAGCAGTTTCTCAAAATCAAAATACAAATTCAGAAACTTCAGGAACTAAACTTACTGAAAATGTAAGAACTGAAGCACCTCCGGAAGAAAATCAAGTTGCCCAGTTCGTCGAAGAAAAAGGAATGTTCGTTGCTTTAATTTTTATTTTCTTAGGCGGATTGGCTCTAAACCTAACTCCATGCGTCTATCCTTTGATTCCTATTACTATAAGTTATTTCGGTGCTCAATCTAGCGGCAGTAAAGGTCAAAGTATTTTAATGGGTGTTTCTTACGCTCTCGGAATGTCCGTAACATATTCAGCACTTGGACTATTTGCAGCACTTACGGGAAGTCTTCTCGGCACTGCACTTCAAAATCCAATTGTAATTATTGGAGTTGCATTAATTCTAATAACTCTCGGAACATCAATGTTCGGATTATTTGAAATTAAAATTCCACAGAAACTCGCTTTAGCAGGAAATAAAAACAGGTCAGGTCTATTTGGTTCTTTTTTGATGGGTTTATTAGTCGGATTTATTGCTGCTCCATGTATTGGTCCGTTTGTTTTAAGTCTTCTATTATATGTCGGTCAAATAGGAAGTGCCGTTACAGGATTTTTAATGTTCTTTGTTCTCGCAATGGGATTAGGTTTCCCATATATTTTCTTAGCCGCTTCATCAAGTGCTTTGAATAAATTACCGAGATCAGGTGAATGGATGATTGGTGTAAAAATTATTTTCGGTTTGATACTATTCGGAATGGCTATAAATACTCTCTCCCCTGTAATTCCTAAAGAAATTTATAAAATTTTATTCCCTGTTTATATAATCGCCTCAGGTGCTTATTTAATTCTTATTGATAAAAACGGATTAAGTTCAAAAGTATATACAAAAATAAAATATATAATTGCAATAGTTGCAGTCTTCTGGGGTACATGGAATTTAAAACCTTCAGATGCATCTGAACAATATAAATGGGTTTATCACAATTCAGTTCAATCAATAGAAACATCTGTTAATGCAGAAAAGAAACCTGTGATTATTGACTTTTGGGCTGACTGGTGTGCTCAATGCAAAGAGTTAGATGAGTTCACATATACTGATAAAGAAATTATAGACTTGTCTTCAAACTTTAATAATATTAAAATTGACTTAACACAAGAGAATCAGGAGATTTCATCTAAATATGGAATACTCGGATTACCTGTTGTAATCTTTATGAATTCAAAAGGAGAAGAGTATAGAGATTTGAGAGTTACCGGATTTTTAAAACCTGAGGAGTTCAAAAAACGAATGGACTCTGCAATTGAAAGGGAAAACAAATAAATGAAATTTCTTTTTTTAACATTAAGTTTATTAATGCTTATTTCAAATTCTGCAAACTCACAGCAGGATAAACAAAACCGTGAACTCGAACTCACATATAATATTCTGAATCAATCCCCCGTTTCAGACACTCTACCAAAAACACAAATCAAATCCTCCGGTAAATCAGGTGGTCTTGCTATGCTTCTGTCTCTTGTCGTTCCGGGTGCGGGTCATTATTACCTTAACAGGATGGATGTTGGTAAATATTTTGTGGCAGGTGAAGCGGCTTCATGGCTTGGATTTGTCGGGCTTAATATTTATGGCGATGCGGTTAAAGATGATGCGAGACAATTCGCTGTGCAATACTCCGGAGCAAATTCAACCATTACAGATGACGAATATTACACAAACATCGGATTCTACAGAAATATATTTGATTATAATAATGATAAACTTGCCAGAGGAGAGTTTGATAAAGTTTACGATGTAGAAAAATTTTACTGGTATTGGAATTCAGCGGATGAACAGGGTACATTTGAAACGCAAAGAAAAAAGAGTGAAAGAATTTTCAATGCAAGAATTATTTTCACTACCGGCTTAATAGTTAACAGACTTACAAGTGCCTTGAGTGCTTTATTACTGGCAAATTCTAATTCAACCATTTTAAGAAATTCAAAAATTCAAACTGAATTCCTAAAAGGTGCCAATAATAAAATTGACGGTATGAGTCTTACTTTCACAAAAGGGTTTTAAATACTTGAACAATTACAAAATTGTAATTGAATATGACGGTTCCGGATATAACGGATGGCAAAGGCAAAAAGATGATTCAAAGACAATTCAGGGAATTTTAGAAGATTCTATAAGCACATTAGTAAAAGAAAAAATTACTTTGACCGGATCCGGACGCACCGACAGTGGAGTGCACGCATTAAACCAGGTTGCAAATTTCAAAACTAATTCAGAATTAAATTCAGTTAATTTTTTATATTCTCTCAATGGAATGTTACCGAGAGATATTACCGTTAAAAAAATAAATAAAGTTAAATTTGATTTTAACGCCAGACACGATGCCATAAGACGTGATTACATATATCAGATAACCACCGTGAAAAAAGCAATTTATTCTAAATATTTTCACAGAATTTATTTTTCACCTGACTTAAATTTAATCAATTCAGTTATTCCAATACTTATCGGTTATAAAAGTTTTAAATCGTTATGCAGAAATACATCAGATAAATATGACTTTAAATGCGATGTGTTCAAAATTAATTTTAAAGAAAATAAATCAAAAGGTGAATTATACTTTAGAATATCAGCAAGCAGATTTTTACACTCAATGGTGAGAGCCGTCGGAGGGGCTTTGCTCGATATTGGACGGAACAAAATTCAACCTCAGGAATTTAAAGATAAATTTATTTCGGGAGAAAAAATAAAGACAACTTATTTACCATCTAACGGTTTATTTTTAAGCAAAATCCATTATTAAAATGAAAACATTAATCTTATTCTTTTCTTTCGCATTCATTTTCACAATCAATTCAAATCAAAGTTTTTCACAAAATGAAAAACTGGATTTGAATAATTCGGTTATTTCTTCTGAAATCAATTCAACTGAATTGACCATCTCTAAAAATAATGAATCTATAAAATTATTTTCAGCGAAAAAAGAAAAATCCCCTGTTTTAGGTGCTGTCTTATCTGGATTGGTTCCCGGTGCAGGTGAATTTTATGCTGAGTCTTATATTAAAGCCGCTGCTTTTTTTGCTGTTGAAGTCGGACTTTGGACTTTTAAATTTATGAATGATAAAAAAGGTGATGATAAAACTACTGAATATCAGAAAATTGCAGATCAAAACTGGGATATTTATAAATATGCGGGTTGGCTTCAAAGAGAAAATTTTTCAGGTGCAAGTAATCTTGATTTGACTGCGGATAAAGAAACTTTAAGAAGACAGGTAAATGTTGTTGAGCAACAGAATTTTTCTCACTCCCTTCCTAATTTCGGTGCTCAGCAATATTATGAAGTAATTGGGAAATATCAGAGTTTTATAGCGGGATGGAGTTGGTCAGATTTGAATGTTGTAACAAGAAATAATTATTTTAATTACAGACCTGAACAAGTTGATAACTATATGATTGTCCGTCAGGATGCAAATGATTATTATGATAAAGCATCTTTATCAATTACAGGTGTTATTTTGAATCACTTATTAAGTGCGGCTGATGCGGCGTGGAGTGTCTCGATGTTTAACAATGAAATCAGAATGAAAAGCAGTATTGAAACAAAAAATTTATATTCTATCAAAAACGGAAAAAGAATGTTAATCCCATTCGGAAATTTATCCGTTACGTTTTAAAAATTTTATATCCTTTTTTATAAAAGGAATTAAACTCACCAATTTGGATATTGCGGCTACGGTCAAACAAGCCATATACCGTAGCCCCTGTCCCACTCATACTCGAAAAAACAGCCCCCTGTGACAACAGTTCATCTTTTATTTTTTTAATTTCAGGATACCTTTTAAATACAATATTTTCAAAAACATTTTCATAATATTCAGGATATTGAGGCTGAAATTTTTCAATTTTGGAAATTATTGAATCATGTAATTCATTTACATTATAACCGAGTGTTTCAAAAGCCCATTTGGTTGATACGTGTATATCAGGACAAATTAGTATTATATCATAATCTAAAACAAATTTTTCAAGAATCCTTATTTTCTCTCCTCTGCTTTCGGCAAAACACGGTTTGTTATAAACAAAAAAAGGAACATCACTGCCGGCGGCAAGTGCAATGCGGATGATTTTATCTTTATCAGTATTGAAATCAATATTGAAGTAATTAATTAAATATCTTAAAACAGTCCCGGCATTTGAACTTCCCCCTCCTAAACCGCCTCCAACAGGTATATGTTTTTCAATGTTGATATATATAACATAATGATTCGTTATTTTATACTCTACAAAAAATGCTTCTACAACTTTATAACAGAAATTTTTTTTATCGTGTGGAACGAAATGTTTATCAGGATTTATTATAACTGAATTATAAGGATGTTCTGTAGGTTCAATTTTTATACGGATTATATCAAATAGATTGACAGGGTAAAAAATGGTTTCTAAGTTATGAAAACCATCAGTTCTTTTATTAATAATTTTTAAACCGACATTAATTTTTGAAGGTGATTTTAATTCTGTAAATTCCATTAAAAATTATTTATCAGATATCCCATTTAACGAGAATCGCACCCCAAGTATATCCGGCACCGAAACTTGCAAGCACAATGTTATCACCTTTTTTCAGTTTACCTTCTTTATGCCATTCAGAGAGACAAATCGGTATTGTTCCGGAAGTTGTGTTTCCATATTTATTTATATTTACCATCACTTTATCCATACTTAATCCCATTCTATCAGCACATGCAGAAATAATTCTGAGATTTGCCTGATGAGGAACTAACCATGCAATATCTTCACTTTTCAAATTATTTTTTTCCATAATTTCATAGGAAACCTCAGCCATACCGATAACAGCAACTTTAAAAACTGCTTTACCTTCCTGATGAACAAAATGCATTTTGTTTTCTACAGTCTCTAAAGTCGCAGGAAATAAACTGCCTCCCGCTTTTTGATTTAAATATTGTTCACCGGAGCCGTCAATATGTAATATCGCATCTAAAATTCCTGTTGAAGTATCTTCAGTTGGCTCAAGTAATACAGCCCCCGCACCATCTCCGAATAATATAACAGTATTTCTGTCATCGGGATTGATAATTGCTGACATTTTATCGGCACCGACTACAATTACTTTTTTATGAACACCACTTCTTATAAACTGAGCACCCGTATTCAATCCGAATAAAAATCCTGAACATGCAGCGGAGAGATCAAATCCCCAAGCATTTTTCATTCCCATTTTATTCTGGATTACACAAGCAGTGGAAGGATACATCATATCAGGAGTAACAGTCGTTACAATAAGTAAATCTATATCTTCAGGTTTGGTATTTGTATTTTTCAGACAATCTTCTATTGCCTTAATAGCCATAAAAGACGTTGGTTTATCTTTATCAAGCCAACGTCTTTCATAAATACCAGTTCTCTCTTTAATCCATGAGTCGGATGTTTCGAGATATTTTTCAAAATATTTATTATCTATTACATTATCAGGAACATAATGACCTACTGCAGAAATTCTCGCGTTTAGTTTTGTTTTAACGGACATTAAAATTAGTTACTTTCGTTATCTTGTTTAATTTCTTCATTTGTTACGTCAGGAATAATTTCATCTTTAATTTCGATAATGTGATCTGCCTCATCAACAAAAACAAGTTCCGTCATACCCTGAGTGTATTTAACTTTTACTTTACTTCCATCTTTTATTAGCCCTCTTAAAATTTCTTCACTCAGAGGATCTTCAAGATATTTCTGAACTGCTCTTCTCAGTGGTCTTGCTCCGTAATTTACATCATATCCTTTATCAGCAAGAAATTCTTTTGCTTCAGGAGTAATTTCAACTTCAATATTCTGTTCTCTCAAGCGTCTCAAAAGTTTTTCCGCTTCTACATCAACAATTTGAATAATGTCTTCTTTATCAAGTTGTCTGAATGTAACAAGGTCATCAATCCTGTTAAGGAATTCAGGTGAGAAAACTCGTTTGACTGCTTCGTCAATTGATGTTTTCATTTTATCATATTTAGCAACATCTTTCTGATCACCAAATCCAAAAACTTTATCAAGTTTTATATCCCTTGTTCCGACATTTGATGTCATTATCAGAATTGTATTTTTAAAATCAACTCTGCGACCTAAACCATCTGTTAATATACCATCATCAAGAACCTGTAATAAAATATTAAATGTATCAGGATGTGCCTTTTCTATTTCATCAAGTAAAACAACTGAATAAGGTTTCCTTCTAACCTTCTCGGTTAATTGCCCGCCTTCTTCATATCCCACATATCCCGGAGGTGCACCTACAAGTCTGGAAACATTAAACTTTTCCATATATTCACTCATATCAATTCTTATTAATGAATCTTCAGAGTCAAATAAAAATTTTGCAAGTTGTTTCGCGAGTTCAGTTTTACCAACACCCGTTGGTCCTAAAAATACAAATGAACCTATTGGTCTTTTTGGATCTTTAATTCCTGCTCTTGCTCTTCTGATTGCTTTTGAAATTTTTATAATCGCATCATCTTGTCCTATAATGGATTTTTTAAGGTAATCTTCCATTTTGACAAGTCTTGTGGATTCACTTTGTGCAATCTTATTAACTGGTACTCCTGTCATCATTCCGACAACATCAGCAATATGCTCATCATTCACTTCAAAGAATTTATTCTGTGCCTTAATTTCCATATCAAGTTTCAGAGATTCAAGATCCTGTAGTAATTTTTTCTCTTTATCTCTAAGTTTTGCTGCTTCTTCGTAATTTTGATTTTTTACAACCTGATTTTTTTCAATTCTGACTTTTTCAATTTCCGCCTCAAGTTTAAGTATATCATCCGGCACTACTATATTAGCCAAATGAACTCTTGCACCTGCTTCATCCATCACATCAATCGCTTTATC
>DOWN01000184.1:2313-3302 GCA_003519545.1 Bacteroidota bacterium | reverse complement strand
ATCCATCACATCAATCGCTTTATCAGGTAAAAATCTGTCCGTTATATACCGGTCACTTAGTTTTACTGCTTCTACAATTGCTTTTTCCGTATATTGAACATTATGATGTTCTTCATATTTAGATTTTATGTTGTTAAGAATCTGAATTGTTTCATCAACTGTCGGAGGTTCCACCATAATTTTCTGAAATCTTCTTTCCAATGCTCCGTCTTTTTCTATATATTGTCTGTATTCGTTCAATGTTGTCGCACCGATGCATTGTAAATCACCTCTTGCAAGAGCAGGTTTGAAAATATTTGACGCATCCAAAGAACCACTTGCTCCACCGGCACCTACGATTGTATGCAACTCATCAATAAAAAGAATAACATCTTTTGCTTTTTCCAGTTCATTCATTACCGCTTTCATTCGTTCTTCAAACTGTCCTCTGTATTTAGTTCCGGCAACCAATGCAGCCAAATCTAATGTTACTACTCTTTTGTTATGCAGAACCCGAGAAACCTGTTTGTTCACAATCCTTAAAGCGAGACCTTCAGCAATTGCAGTTTTACCAACGCCAGGCTCTCCGATTAATACAGGATTGTTCTTTTTTCTTCTGCTTAAAACCTGTGCAACTCTTTCTATTTCTTTTTCCCTGCCGACAATCGGATCGAGTTTATTTTCAGATGCAAGTTTTGTTAAATCCCTTCCAAAATTATCGAGTACAGGAGTTTTTGTTCTTTCAGGTTTTTTCTCTGAAGTTTGTTTTCCTGTGTTTCCGGGTTGATTTGAAGTTGATGGTTTCCCGCTTAATATATTCATCAGTTCATTTTTTACTGTATCATAGTTGATATTAAACTGATGTAATATCTGTGCTGCAAGATTATCATCTTCTCTTAAAATCGAGAGTAGTAAATGTTCCGTACCTATAACTTCAGATTTGAATAACTTTGCTTCTAGATAAGTTATCTTTAAAACTTTTTCCGCTTGTTTTGTTAAAGGTATATTTG
>DOWN01000184.1:0-2200 GCA_003519545.1 Bacteroidota bacterium | reverse complement strand
AGTATATTTCCTACAGTGAGAGTTCCGCCTGTTTGTCTTACGGTTTCTTCCACCTGTTTTTTAATTTTTGCTGAGTCAACACCAAGATTTTTGAATATTTTTACCGCGATACCTTCGCCTTCACGGATTATTCCAAGTAATAAATGCTCGGTTCCAATATAGTCATGACCTAATCTTATTGCTTCTTCCCTGCTGAGCCTTATTACATCCTGAACTCTGTTTGAGAAATTACTGTCCATATAATTACTATTTATTTAACTTAATTTATTTAAAATTTTAAACTTTATAAAGTGTTTAATTTTTTTATATCTTTTTAAAAAAATGCCCGAATATTTCCGGGCAAAATTTATGATATATCTTTAAAACAGTTTTTTTACTTAAACTGCTTCACTTTTTTTAATATTTGAAGATAAAATATCTTTTATTTTATCTGCAACTGCATAAGCGTCGTTATTTTCAATCTCAAGACGCTGAATCATAGCTACAAGTTTTCCGTCTTTTAATAATGCCATTTGTGGTGAAGAAGGTGGATAGTTTTCAAAATATGTTCTTGCTTCATTCACAGCATCCTTTTCCATTCCTGCGAAAATTGTCACAAGTCTTTCGGGTAAAACATTATTATCTTTTGCCCATTGCATTGCTAAGCCCAAGCCGGGTCTTGCTTTACCTGCCGCACATCCGCAGACTGAATTTATAAAAACAAATGTGAATCCTTCTTTATTAAATTCTTCTTTTACTTCTTGCGGTGTGTATAATTCTTTGAAACCGATTCTTACGGCTTCATCCCGCATCGGCTGAACCATTATTGGATCGTACATTCCATTGCTCCTTGTATTTTTTGAGTTATTATTATTTATTATGTTAAACATTTTTTATTTTAAAAATTTATTAAACCAGTTCTTTCTTAATTCCGAAGTTTCTTTTCTGAATTTTTTAAGGTAATGATCTCCGTCTTCAAGCAATACCAAATCAATTTCTTTAACACGATTTTTCAGTTTTTCGTAAATCATTTCTGAATTTGAATGTGGCACTTGTTCATCTCCTGTGCCGTGAATCAAAAGCAAATTTATATTTTTATATATTTTGTCAGCAAAATAAACTGGGGATCTTTTTTTCTTTTCAAGTAAAAATTCTTCTTCAGTTCCTGTTCCAAAAATTTCACGGTAAACCTTATCCATTTTTGAGTGATTTGTAATATCTGTTAAACCGGAAATAATTACCGCTGTGGAAATTCTGTCTGTTTTGGTCAGAATATGAAATGTCATAAGTCCGCCTCTACTCCAACCTTCCATACCTATTTTAGAAGAATCACAATTTCCTATTGTATCAGATATTTCTATTAGTTTAAGAATATCATTAACTTCACTGCCACCGAATTCATCATTATCTCTATACATTGATGCCATCACTATATAACCCCAATTCGCAATTTCTCCAAACATACCTGTTGCGAGAAACTCATCAATTTTCCCGGATTCTCTGTTTCCGCCTCTGTTCCATATTATTAAAGGATATTTTTTGGAAAGATCGTTTGGATATGAAATATATCCTTTGATTTTATAACCTTCATTCGAATAATAAAATACTTCAGTAGTTGTATTTTGAATTACATCATTTCCCCAACCATTTTTCACCATCTTGATTTTAATCTCATCAAGTGAAATCACATTTCTCTCAAGGATTGAGTTACTTTTAATTTCAAGATTCATATGCAGGAAAAATCAGATTTCAATCAGATTATACATTCCAAGTTTAATATCAAAAACCTGACCTTGTGAATAATGTTTTTCCATTTGAGATGGCAATACATTTACAACTTTTATTTTTGCCCAACATCCGCCTTCATGTTCAAGCACTTCAGCATCATAAACCTGTTGGTTATTGTATTCAATTCTGTAAATTTTTCCTATGTCAGGATTTCCCAATAAATATTTCATATACAAATATAATCAATTTTTTTAAATCAAAATACGACCATTTTAGTCCGATTTAGATATACAAAATAGAATCTAATTTTTTCTTATACTCAATTGATAACCTACTTCTTCAAATTTTACAATAAAATACTCATTTTTTTATTAATTTGAGCAAAAGAGGTCACTTATAAAATTCCTATGAAACATTGAATAAATTTTAATCTATTACCAAATAAAGTGCTTGATTTTATTGATTAATTAACGTTTTTTGAAAATGATAGTAT
>DOWN01000019.1:3567-13613 GCA_003519545.1 Bacteroidota bacterium | reverse complement strand
GTTTTTTTGTTAACGGTTTTTAGTTTAACTGGTTGTGATGAATCAGTTAAAAATTCAGTTGACAAGCAACTAAAAGATGTGAACAAAGTTAAAATATATGTATTTGAAAAAGGTAAAGAAACAATTACAAATTCAGAAAATGTAATAACTATTCAAAACCCTGATACAGTTAATATGTTAAAAAGCATTATATCAGATTCGCCGGCTGATTTTTACAAATGCGGGTATTCCGGCAGCATTGAATTTTTCAAGGATAATGAAAGTATCAGCAATATGTCTTTTAATATTCAGCCTGATTGTAATCATATAGTGTTCCGAGTTAAAGACAGAATGATGTCGAGGAAATTAACAGACGAAGGTATAAATTTATTAAACAATTATTGTAAAAAATGAAATTAAAATTTTTATTTATAATTATTTGTTTTTCATCCGTTTTAAATGCTCAGTCAGACAGTGAAGATATTTATAAAAAAGCCACTGAAGAATTTCAAAAAGCAAATTATAAAGAAGCATATATTTTATATGATGATTATTCAAAAGCAGAACCGGACAGCGTAAAAGGTTCTTTGGGAAAAGCGAATATATTAATCCTAATAAAACAATATGACGAAGCACAGGAGATTTTGAACAAAGTAATTTCAAAAAATCCGGATAATGCATCTGCACTATCAAGCAGGGGAGTAATACACACTTTAAAAGGTGATTATGCTTATGCAATTGAAGATTTTAAAAACTGTATTAGAATTGAACCTGATAACACTATTGCATTAAATTCACTCGGAGCCACATATTTGAGAATTGGATATATTGATGAAGCGATTGAAACATTCAATAAATCAATTGAAGTAAATCCAAACAATTCCGAAACTTACAGAAACAGAGGTGTTTTATTTTTTAATTTAAAAGATACAGTCAAAGCATTTGAAGATTTGGATAAAGCAATATCTCTTAATCCGAAAGATTTAAATGCTTACAACACCAGAGGGGCTTTATATAAAGAATCGGGTAAATATCAACTTGCGATTGATGACTATAATAAAGTTTTAGAAATGGATATGAACAATGCGGAAGCATATTGCAGAAGGGGAGTGGCATATTTATTTCTCGGAGATAAAAAAAAAGCAATAACAGATATTGAAAAAGGAATTTCTTTAAATCCTGCTTTTCAAAATGAAATGCAGGAGTATTTAAACGAAGCAAAAAATTAATTAAATGAAAATATTATTTATATTCACTGTAATGTTTTTCAGCGGTTTGTCTGATTTATTTTCACAATATACACCGCAACAAATTTACGGTTTTGGGAATAAAGCATACGAAGAAAAAGATTACAATACTGCTATCAAATGGCTAAACGAGTATATTCAAATTCAGACACAAAGTGCTGATGCGTATAACTTAAGGGGATTAAGTTATGAAGGATTGAATAATTTTCAAAGTGCTTTGGAAGATTTCGGAACAGCAATTCAATTAAATCCAAATTTTACTGATGCTTATATCAATCTCGGAAATTTACAGATGATACAGAAAAATTACAGCGAGGCGATAAATAATTTTTCACAAGCGATATTAACAAATCCCACCTCTTCTATTTCATACAGACAGAGAGGGATTGCGTATATGAATTCAGGACGTAATGACCTCGCAATCAATGATTTAACTATTTCATTGCAAAGAGATCCAAATCTCTCTGACAGTTACAGGTATCTCGGATTAATTTATCTTCAGCAAGGTGATACTGCAACTGCACTTCAGAATTTTGCAAAAGGTATAGAAGTAAATTCTCAAAACTACAGATTGTATTTTGACAGAGCCACTTATTATTACAATACAAAACAAAACACAAAAGCACTTGAAGATTTAAATAACACAATAAGTATTAATCCCGATGACTACGAAGCATATCTGATACGCGGATATATATTAAACAGTATGAATCAATATCAACTTGCATATGACGACTTAAACAAAGTAATAGAACTAAAACCTGATATGGCTGATAAATTAAATTTTTTAATGAATGAAATTAAAACAAAATTGAAATGAAATACTTAATTTTAATATTTGTATTTATAAGCGGATTAAATTTCACTTTTGCACAGGAAGACACTGAACAAATACTGGAGCAGGCAAGAGCGGCATATAAATCTCAAAACTACATCGAAGCAATTCAGTTAATAGATTTATATACGACATTTAAAACAGATAATGCCGAGTCATATTTTATAAGAGGAAGTTCAAAACTAAATTTAAAAAAATATACCGAAGCATTAAGTGATTTGAATAAAGCAATAGGATATGATACTACACTTGCAGAGTATTATTTTACCCGTGCATTGATTCATAAAAATTCAATGGATGAAAGTTCGGCTCTTAATGATTTAAACACTGCAATTATCAAAAGTCCTGAAAAAGCAGAGTATTACAATGAACGGGGAATGATTTACGGAAATAAGAAAATTTATGGAAATGCTATGATGGATTTCAACAAAGCGTTAAAAATTAATTCATCTTATGCTGAAGCATATTTTAACAGAGGAATTATTTATTTAGAAAGAGAATCTTATGAAAAAGCAGTTGAAGATTTTACATCGGCAATTAAATCAAATTCATCATTTGCACTGGCATATATGAGCAGGGGTATTTGTAATTTGATTTTAAAAAAATATGATTTCGCGGCAAACGATTTACAGTATGCAATTGGTCTTGATAAATCACTGGAAAAGGAGATTACACCTTATCTTGATGAAGCAAAGAAGCAAAGCAAAAAATGAAACTGATTTTAATATTTGTTTTTTTAGTTGTTATATCCTGTAATAAGGAAGAATTCCAACAGCCGGAAATTACGAATATTTTTTCTGACAGTTCGCCTGTAAAAGAAGAATTAAAACCTGTAATAAAAGAAATAAAAACTTCTGAAGCATCGCAGAATGTTGGCAGTAATGTAATACTGAAAGGTTATGTTGCTTCAGTAACCGAAAGAGAAAAAGTCGCTTATCTGAATTTTGATAAGAAATATCCAAACAATACATTTACTTGTGTAATATTTTCAAAAAATTTTTATAAGTTTGATGAATTAAAAAATTATGATAAAAAGAATGTGGAAGTATCGGGAAAAATTACAGTGTATAACGGAAAACCTCAGATTATACTTGAAGATAGCGATCAAATAAAAATTATAAAAAATTAATAATGAAAAATTATTGCGGATATGTCTGTTTGTTTGGAAAGCCCAATGCAGGGAAATCAACTATTCTGAATTCATTGCTCGGATTTAATCTTTCAATCGTAAATAAAAAAGCACAAACAACAAGAAATAAAATTTTAGGAATTTTAACCGAAAATAATCATCAGGCAATTCTTACAGACGTGCCGGGAATAATCGAACCGAAATATGAATTACAGACTTATATGGTAAAAGAAATAAAACTTGCACTCAAGGATGCAGATTTTATTTTATATATAATAGATTCAAAAGAATTTAATAAAGATGAATTTTCATCAAACTTAAAACTTATTGAAGATAAAAAATATTCTGTGGTTCTGAATAAAATAGATGAAATTGACAATGAAAAGTTAATTGAAATAGGAAATGAGATTAATAAACTGACTAAAACTGATTTGATACCCCTCTCTGCAAAGACCGGATTTAATATAGATAATCTAAAAAAAATAATTTTTGAAAATTTACCCGAATCAGAATTTCTTTATGATGAAGAAACTACTACAGATAAACCCGAAAAATTTTTTGTTTCCGAAATTATACGTAATAATATTTTAACTTTGTTTAAAGAAGAAATTCCTTACAGTGTTCATATTGACATCAGAGAATTTAAAGAAGAAAAAAATAAAAAAGATTTAATCAATGCCGATATAATTGTGGAAAGGGAATCACAGAAGATTATTATAATCGGAAAAGGCGGCAGTATGATAAAAAAAATTGGTCAAAATTCGCGAAAACAAATTGAAGATTTTCTTGGAAGAGAAGTTGTTCTGAAATTATTTGTAAAAGTTAAAAGTGACTGGCGTAAAGACGAGAGATATATAAAATCTTTATTTTAACTACCCTGCAATCTGTCTATTTCATCTCTGAGTTCCGCAGCCCTTTCAAACTCAAGGTCTTTAGCAGCATTAATCATTTCACCTCGGAGTTGTTCTATCAGTTCATTTCTTTGTTCTTTGGAAATTTTATTTTCCAAAGGTTCATTTATTACACTAATTGAATTTTTCTTGGTTTCTCTTTTTTTCTTTTTTGAAGCATCAACTTTACTTTTAGAATCGGCAACAATTGTTGATGACATTATTTCTTCATAAGTTTTATATACTGTCTTAGGTTCAATTTTATGTTTTTTATTGTATTCTTCCTGAACCTGTCTTCTTCTCAATGTTTCTTCAATAACTTTTTTCATAGACTCAGTCATCTTGTCCGCATAGAAAATTACAAGACCGTTAGAATTTCTCGCAGTTCTTCCTGCTGTTTGAAGCAAAGATTTTTCACTTCTTAAAAATCCTTCTTTGTCAGCATCAAGAATAGCAACCAAAGAAACTTCAGGGAGATCAAGCCCTTCTCTCAAAAGATTGACACCAACCAAAACATCAAATTCACCGAGTCTTAATCCTCTCAGAATTTCAATCCTGTCAAGTGTTTCAATTTCAGAGTGCATATATTTTACTTTCACTCCGAGATTAATCAGATAATCAGTCAAATCTTCACTCATTCTTTTGGTAAGCGTTGTAACCAAAACTCTTTCACCCGCCGCTGATCTTTTTCTAATTTCACCGAGTAAATCATCAATTTGATTTTTTACAGGTCTAACCTGAATTTCAGGATCAAGCAAGCCTGTAGGTCTGATAATCTGTTCAACAATAACCCCTTCACTTTTCTCAAGTTCATAATCACCCGGAGTAGCACTTACAAAGATCGCCTGGTTCACCATTTTTTCCCATTCTTCAAAAGTCATAGGTCTGTTATCAAGAGCAGAAGGCAAACGGAAACCGTGCTCTACAAGGGTTTTCTTTCTCATTCTGTCACCATTATACATTCCTCCTATTTGTGGAATAGTAACATGAGATTCATCAACAATCAGAAGAAAATCATCAGGAAAATAATCGAATAAACAGGATGGTCTTGAACCCGGAGGTCTTCCGTCCATATGTCGTGAATAATTTTCGATACCATTGCAATAACCAATTTCTCTGATCATTTCGATATCAAAATTTGTTCTTTGTTCAATTCTTTGTGCTTCAATGTATTTTCCTTCTTTTTGAAAATATTCAATCTGAGTTTGCAATTCACTTTGAATATTTTCAATCGCATTTTCAATTTTATCTTTATTACTGACAAAATATTTTGCCGGATATATTGCAACACTGATATCTTTACCAATAATTTTTCCGTCTTGTCTGTTTATATAAGAAATTTTTTCCACTTCATCATCAAAAATTTCAATTCTAATTCCTGTTTCATCTTCATACGCAGGAATAATTTCAATCAAATCACCTCTCACTCTGAATGTCCCGCGTTTAAACTCATAATCATTTCTTACATAATGTATGTCGATTAATTTTTTTAGTAATTGTTTTCTGTTAATTTTTTCACCGACTCTTACCACTAAAACTTGTGCGGCATATTCTTCAGGAGCACCTATACCATAAATACAACTGACTGAAGAAACCACAATAACATCTTTTCTCCCTTCAAGAATAGATGAAGTTGCTCTCAGTCTTAATCTGTCAATCTCTTCGTTAATAGATAAATCTTTTTGAATATATGTATCTGTAGATGGCAGGTATGCTTCCGGCTGATAATAATCATAATAAGATATAAAAAACTCAACTCTGTTATCAGGAAAGAAATTTTTAAATTCTCCAAAAAGTTGTGCGGCAAGAGTTTTATTATGCGACATAACTAAAACCGGCTTACCGATATTCTGAATAACATTTGAAATCGAAAAAGTTTTTCCCGATCCGGTTACTCCGAGAAATGTCTGATATTTATCACCTCTTAAAACACCTTCAGTTAATTCTGCAATTGCTTTAGGTTGGTCTCCGGTGGGTTTATATGATGAAACTAATTTATAACTCAATTTAGATTATTTCCGTCTTAAGGTTTATTTCTTTTAAAACAGATTGAATTATTTTAAGTTCCTCAAAATTTCCTGACTTAACCACCGATTTACCTTTGGTGTGAGCAATAATAGCAATCTGCTCGCAATGTAGATAATCATATCCCGTTGCTTTGTTCAATTGTCTTACAACATCATCCCAAAAATGATTTGAGTTGTAAAGATAAAGTTTTTTAACAACGTCAACTCCCGAATCAATAACTGATTGTTCTAATTCTTTAATTGACATTTTTTTAATTATTTTTAATTAGTAAAATTTTTTTAATAAGGATAACTTCCTTCCGGAATATTTTTTTCCGTATAAATATTCTGTAATAAATTTTTTTGTTTTTTAAGAATTGTGTAATATAAAACTCCCAATAATGCAGTTATGCTTCCGAGAATTATCATTACTGTTTCAAGCCCTAACGGAGTAATTAAAAATCCAAACACCATCATCAGAACCGACGATAAACCCCAACTGAACATAATATTCACTCCTAAAACTCTTCCGACTTTGTCCTTATCGGAAAATAACTGAAGAAGCGTATTTGATATACCCATTGCCGCGATAAAAGAAAAATCAACAAACATACCGAATATAAAACTAATTCCGAGAAATCTTGAATAGGATAGACCAAACATAGCAAATGCCGATAGAAATACACAAATAATTAAAAACTTTAAAAGGTTTTTGGTTGATTTTCTTTTTCCGAGATATATACCTGCAGTTAAGCCACCCACTGCACCTGCTATAAACATAATGCCTAAATCAGTTGAACCACCTTTTAAAAAAGAAGTATCAATTGCAGGTAACTGAAAACTCACAAATACAAATGTGCAACTGATAAGTGCAGTAACAAGAATTATTCCGGTTAAAATTTTATTGCTTAAAGTGTATTTCAATCCCTGTGAAATCTGAGCGAATACTCCGTCTGTCTGAACGGGTTCATTCTGTTTTAATCCCTTTAGAAACAGAAATGAAACAAGAGATACAATATTAAAAAATACTCCCGTCATAAAAGTCCCGACAGCACCAATAGTTTTTAATAAAAAACTGAAAGTAGAAGAAGCAATTAACTGTCCTATCTTGGCATTTGAAGATGCTGCTCCCATTATTTTCGGAAATTCTTTTGGATCGCTTACCATATCTTTAACTGTGGCTACAAGTGATGGGTAATATAATGCGTAAAAAGAACCGAGACAAAAACAAAACAACAAAATAAAATTAAAACTTAAAATATTAAAAATCTGAAAAATTAAAATCAAAGATGAATTTAAAATGAATAGACAATTAAATCCTATAATAATTTTTTTTCTGTTAAATCTGTCTGCGAGGACACCTCCGCAAATACTGAAAAGCATAAATGGAACGTTCTGAACAAATCCAAGTATTCCCAACTCAGCAGAAGACTTTGAATGGTCATAACTTATCCAAATCATACTCATAAACATTATATACACGCTGATAAATACACTTATATCAGATGTGAAATAATGTAAAATATTTTTCTTTTCCTGTGGAGTTAACATTTATTTAGTATCTTGAAAACTGACAAATAACTTCGCAAATATCATCCTGAATTTTTCTGTTATATGAGCGGTCACTGCTGAATCCGTTCATTGCTATATAAAACATAATTAATTCATTATCTCTTGAAATTGCATATCCGGAGAGAGTGCTTACACCATTAAGTGTTCCGGTTTTCGCTCTTACATTTTTATATGCCTCTCCTTGTTTCATTCTGTTTTTTAAAGTCCCGTCAACACCACCAACTGCGAGAGAGTTATAAAAATAATCAAAGGTTTTTACATCATCATACATATATTTCAAAATCCTGATAAACATATCAGAGTTAACAGTGTTATTTCTCGTGAGACCGGAACCTTCAAGTATTTCAAAACTGCCTCTGTCATTTCCGAGTTGAGTAAGAAAATCAATCGCTGCACTTTCACCTTTTTGTAAAGTCCCGGGAGGTGAATCATAAACTGCACCTACAACTTTAAAAACTGTTATTGCCGAGTGATTATCACTTTCTTTATTCATCCAACTCAACACATCAAAAATCGAATGAGAAACTTCCGCAATTTCTTTAGAAGCAGGAGGAGTAACTCCGGAAACCACAGAACCGCTGAACTGAACACCGAACCTTACAAGTTCAGAAGCGAAAAGTTCACCTGCAGTTGCTGCAGGATTATATCCACCCTGATTTTTATCAAGGTTCAGAGCCGATACATAAGGCCAGTATTGTGAACGTGTATCTCCTTTATAATAATTTGATAATCCGTAATAATTATTATCAAGAAATGATTCATCATAGATAACATTTCCTGTAACGGACTTGATATTTTTTTCAGAAACTTTCTGTGCAAGAAAAGAAATATCACTTGAGTTAAGATCGGGATCCCCATACCCCTTAAGATAAATATTTCCGTTAACAACTCCGTCTGTTATTGTTCCGTCAGTGTAAACAATTGTTTTAAATTTATAATCAACGCCGAGATACTTAAGAGCGATACATGCCGTTACAACTTTTGTGATTGAAGCGGGAATCATTTTAGTACCGGGATTATAAGAATAAAGTAAATCATACTTTGAAGCACTTACCACCTGAACGGATACATTCCCGTCTGCTGCGGCTACTATCGCATCTAAACTTTGTTTAAGTTGATCAAGTTTATCATTTGCGAATAATGTATTCGTAAACAATAAAAATGTTATTAATAAAATCTTCATTTATAATTTCCTTTGTAATATTTTTTAATTATTCCAAATGCTTCCTTTATTGATTTTCTAAAAGAAACATATTGAGCAATTTTAACTGCTTTAGTTTCAGTTAACCACTTATAATTTGAAACTTCCTTTTTATCTATTTTAACCTTATCAGAAATTACTTCTGCAAAAAAAAATTCATTCCGTTTAAAATACTCCTCGCCGTTTTTTCTTTTGAACTTATAAGACTGGCTAAGTAAAATTTTTTTGGAAATCAGATTTATTTTTTTGATACCGGTTTCTTCGAATAACTCTCTTTTCGCCGCTTCTAATTTATTTTCTCCTTTATCTTTGTGACCTTTAGGAAAACTTCCCCATTTTTCAGAATCTTTGAGTACTAAAATTTTTAAAGAACGCGGAAATTTTTTAAAGATTACGATTCCATAAGACCTGTCAGTTTTCAATCTTTTGATTTAGCCCTTTCCCAAACTTCATCCATCTCTTCAAGCGTCATATTTTCAAGTTCTTTGT
Organism: Bacteroidota bacterium; assembly: GCA_003519545.1. Lineage (GTDB taxonomy): Bacteria > Bacteroidota > Ignavibacteria > Tepidaquicellales > Tepidaquicellaceae > UBA9002. Next base: position 4,265 of record DOWN01000019.1, on the reverse strand, counting down.
TATTTAAATTTGCAAATTTTTCAATTTCACTGAACCTGTTTTTAAATTTGTTTATCGTTCCTCTCAATGCATCTTCAGGATTAATTTTTAGAAATCGTGCATAGTTAACAATTGAAAATAACAGGTCACCAAATTCATTCTCAATTTCTTTAATATCTTTTTTTCCCTGAACATTTGATTTCAGTTCGTTTAGTTCTTCAAGTATTTTTTCAAACACAGGTTTTTCATCTTTCCAGTCAAACCCAACTTTAGCGGCTTTTTCCTGAATTCTGAATGCCTTGAGTAAAGCGGGAAGTTCAGCAGGTATTCCGTCAAGAACAGATTTTCTGCCTTCTTTCTTTTTCAGTTTTTCCCAGTTTGTTTTCACATCTTCAGAACCGTTCACTTTCAAATTTTCAAAAATGTGAGGATGTCTTTCGACAAGTTTTTTTCTTTCCTTTTGCAGAATACTGTTAAGAGAAAATAAATTTTCCTGTTCAGCCATAACGGCATGAAAAATAACCTGGAGAAGTAAATCTCCCAGTTCTTTTTCAAGTTCTGTTAAATCGTTATTATCTATTGCGTCAAGAACTTCATAAGTTTCCTCCAGAAAACATCTTCTGAGAGATTCACGTGTTTGTTCTTTATCCCACGGACATTCGTTTCTTAAAAGTTTTACCAGTTCATAAAATTTTATAAACTCATCGTTTAGAGATTCA
>DOWN01000019.1:526-3463 GCA_003519545.1 Bacteroidota bacterium | reverse complement strand
AGTAAAATAAATATAAAAAATATAAACGACAAAGTTAAATAATAAATTTTAATCTTTACATTAATCAAACAGTTTTTTTATTGTTTTAAATTGAGCATTTGGAGGAAGATTTTAAAATTTAATAATAAAACGAATATAACTATATTGAAAGAATATCAAAAAATTTAATTACAATTATATGAAAATAGGTGTTCCAAAAGAGATAAAAACCAATGAGAACAGAGTTGCTTTAACTCCAATTGGTGCAGAAGTATTAAGAAGAAACGGTCATAAAATTTATGTTGAAAAAAATGCCGGAGTTGGAAGCGGTTTTTCTGATGCCGATTATAAAAAAGTCGGTGCAACAATATTAAAATCACCCGATGAAGTGTTTGATGTTGCCGATATGATAATGAAAGTTAAAGAGCCGATAAAACCTGAATATAAAAGAATTAAAGCAGGTCAAACAGTATTTACGTATTTCCACTTTGCTTCATCAAGAGAATTAACCGAGGCAATGATGAAATCAAGATGTATTGCCATTGCTTATGAAACAGTTCAAAAAACTGACGGTTCATTGCCATTATTAATTCCTATGTCTGAAGTTGCCGGAAGAATGGCTCCTCAGGAAGGTGCTAAATATCTTGAAAAAACTATGGGTGGAAGAGGAATTTTATTAGGTGGTGTTCCGGGAACACAGCCTGCAAATGTTGTAGTATTAGGTGGCGGAATTGTCGGAACTAACGCTGCAAAAATTGCCGCAGGTTTTGGTGCGAGAGTCACAATAATGGATAATAATTTATACAGACTTAGATATCTTGATGATGTTATGCCAAAAAATATTCAGACAATGATGAGTAATCCTTATAATATAAGAGAAGCGATAAAAGAAGCGGACTTGGTAATCGGAGCAGTCTTGATTGCTGGAGCAAAAGCACCTAAACTTATCACAAAAGATATGCTCAAATTAATGAAACCCGGTTCAGTAATCGTTGACGTTTCAGTTGATCAGGGCGGTTGTATTGAAACATGTAAACCTACCACTCACGAAAATCCAACTTATGTTATTAATGATGTAGTTCACTATTGCGTAGCAAATATGCCCGGAGCGGTTCCTTTCACATCCACAATTGCATTAACAAATGCTACTTTACCTTATGCAGTTGAGATTGCAAACAAAGGAACTATGAACGCACTCAAATCAAACGAAGAAATAAAACTTGGTTTGAATATGATAGACGGAATTATAACATATAAAGGAGTTGCTGATGCATTTAAATTCAGATATACACCTGTTGATGATGTAATTTAACTAATATAAATTTAATTTATATATTTAAAGGCAGCGGGTATTCAAATATCCACTGCCTTTTTTATTTAAAGAAAGTTTTAAAATTCAGATATTTAATTCTATGGGAAAGAAAATTTCAAAAGAGGAAACGGGAAAATTAATCTCTGTTTTAAAAGACCGATTTGAAAAAAACCTAAACAGACATAAAGGTATAAAATGGGAAGATGTAGAAAAACGGTTGAATAAATCTCAAAATAAAATTTCAGTATTGAATGAAATGGAAATAACCGGAGGTGAACCGGATGTAATTGGAGTTGATAAAAAAACCGGAGAGATTATTTTTTGTGATTGTTCAAAGGAAAGCCCGGCAGGAAGAAGGAGTTTATGTTATGACAGAAAAAGTTTAGATTCAAGAAGAGAGAATAAACCGAAGGGAAATGCGGAAGATATGGCAAAGGAAATTGGGTTTGAAATTTTGAGCGAACAGGAATATTTTGAATTTCAGAAAACCGGAAGTTATGATTTAAAAACTTCGAGTTGGCTCAAAACGCCTGAAGAGATAAGGAGTTTAGGAGGAGCAATATTTGGAGATTGCAGATTTGGCAGAGTATTTATTTATCACAACGGAGCCGAGTCTTACTACGCCGCAAGGGGATTTAGGGGAAAAGTAAAGGTGTGAGAAAGGAGATTAAAATTATAATATGAATAAAAACGAAATATTAAAACAGTTGGAAAAGTTGGGGGATGAGAAGATTAAGGTGCAGAATAGGAAGTGGGGTGCGGATGATAAACAGTTTGGAAATAAATTAGGTGATGTTAGAAAAATTGCTGCAAAAATAAAAATCAATCACGAACTTGCTTTAGAACTTTGGAACAGCGGGTATCTTGAAGCGATGCAACTTGCACTGCTAATAATTGATGTTAAAAAATTGACTGCGGATGATATTGATAAAATGGTGAAGTTCAATAAATATCCCAGAGTAGCGGATTGGTTTTACTCTTATATAATAAAAGATATTCCGGGTAAAGATAAACTAAGAGAAAAATGGATGAAGTCAAAAGATAAAATGTGTCTGAGAATGGGATGGAGTTTAACAAGCGGAAAAGTTGCAAGAGATTCAGCGGATTTGGATATTTCAGGTTTATTAGACAGAATTGAAAAGCAAATGGGAAAGGCAAGCCCTGAAGAACAATGGACAATGAACTCAACACTTGCACAAATAGGGATAAGCCATCCGAAATTCAGAAAAAGAGCAATTGAAATCGGTGAGAAGTTAGGAGTTTACAGAGACTATCCGGTTTCAAAAGGTTGTACATCACCCTTTGCTCCTATATGGATTAATGAAATGGTGAAACGTCAGGGGTGAGGAAGAAGGGAAAAACTTCACCACGAATTAAAACGGAATTAAAATTAGAAGAAAAAAACTTCACCACGAATTAGTCGAATTACACAAATCGTGATTGATAATTAAGTATGAGATTGCGGGTCAAGCCCGCAATGACAAATAAGAAAAACCTTTACCACGAATTTTCACGAATTAGTCGAATTACACAAATCGTGATTGATAATTAAGTATGAGATTGCGGGTCAAGCCCGCAATGACAAAACTTCAAACGAATCCCGACCTGTCGGGATAAACTAAGCCCGCAATGACAAATAAGAAAAA
>DOWN01000019.1:0-413 GCA_003519545.1 Bacteroidota bacterium | reverse complement strand
GCCCGCAATGACAAATAAGAAAAATTAATTTAGAAACCGAGTTGGAAATTCAAAATGTGAATATGTGTAAAATCATGAAGTGCCAGACCTCGTAACCTCCAATAAATAGACTCTTCTCTTGTTTTATTCTTTTCAATTATTTTTCTGTCTAAATCTTTGTAATCTAATCCTTCCAAAAAATTCAATAGTTTTCTTCGCTCTGATTTAAATTCATTTACAAGTTCAGTCAAAGTAAAATCATTAAATAAATTCAGTTTTTTAATATCCCGCTCTGCGTGGAGCGGATAGACAATAGGTTTTTCAAGCAAATATGCAGGATATATTGTTGTGTAAATTAAAATTTCAATATTTAAAATATGAATGAGAGTTTCTCTAAACGACCATTTACCTTTTATAACAGGAGTTAGAGAAGT
>DOWN01000081.1 GCA_003519545.1 Bacteroidota bacterium | reverse complement strand
CGCAAAGCCCGAAACCGTTGGGCGTCACTAAAAAAATAAAAAAAACAACTCTATGGCAAAAGCAAAGGTGTTTTTAGATACAAATGTTCTACTGAAATCATTTTTGAGTTATCGAAGATTCAAAAATGGTGAATTGGAAAAATCTAAAATGCCATTGTTTATGATAGATACTGAAACTGAAAAATTTACTTTTGAGAAATGTATTTTCGAAGCTTATTTAGCTTTTAGAGGAATTGGAGGTAAAAAACCAGATGAAGGTAGAAGTGATTGGGCAAATAGATTTTTAAAGAATTTAGATGACCCCGATTCAATTTCAAAACTCATCTCCAGATTTCACGGAGATAATAAAGGATATGCTTTTCTTTGGGTAAATCAGATAGAGGGAATATCTCCTATTGAAATGAGAAAAGATATAAAATATATTTCTGAGGAAGACAAAATTGAATTTGAGGAAAATGTAAAAAAAATTGAAGAACTGCAAAGGCAAAGAGAATTGTTCTTAAACCTATGTGATGATTTCAATTCAATGATTAATGAGTTTCAAATACATGAATTGTCTTATATTGAGATATTTGGTCAGATAAAAAATTCAAATAAATTAGTCAGTTTTGAATCACCTGCAAGCTTAGATTCATTCGTGAAAAGAACTGCAATACCATCAGAAGACTTTGAAATAATATTTTCAGCAGAAAGAATCGGAACAGAAATATTCGTAACCGATAATAAAAAGCTGATAACTTGTGCAAAGAGTTTAGGGATGAATTCTTTTTTAAGTCCTGCTGCATTTTGTACGGGAGATGAATATGAGGAAAAGAAAACTCAATGGAAAAGTAGGAATATGATTGCAAAATTAGAATAAAAAGGACAGCGAACGCCCAACAAAGCGTAGCTGCTCATGCGCCCTATGTGGGCGCACGCCAGCTACACAAATCGTTGGCTGGTATTTTAAGAAAAAACAACCAAAACACTAAAATCGTGAGAGAAAAAAAAGAAAAATATCAGATTATTGAAACCCTATCAGACATAGGAGATTTTAGTAAATTGGTTGAAAATTTACTTGAAAATAGTGGCTTGTCTAATGTAGTTAGAAACGAAGACACAACTATTTTTGCTACTCAGAAGGGTGTAAACGATGTAAATTTTTGCTTTTTACCAAGTATTAAGCCATTAGCAGGTAAAGATAGTGATGTATTTGATATTATTGAAAATTTAAAAAATGGTGATAATGTTGATACATTTTGTATTGTTACTAATCAAGATGTAAATTCTAAAACAGACATATCTGAGTATTTTAAACAGCAAATAAGAAAACGTTTTCCAACTGCAAGAATTACTTTTTGGAGCAAAAAAGATTTAGTTGATAAAATAGATACTTATTATCCAAATTTTTGGCAACACACAGATACATTCTTAAAACCGTATGAAGATTTCTATTTAAAGACTATTGAAACAGACTCTGAACTAAGAAATCTTTTAAAACTTGATGATAAATATCAAAAAATGCTCAATATATTTATTGAGCCAAGATTGACTATTTTTGTTGAAGATAAAGAAGGTCATCGCCCACGCCCTAAAAAGATTGAGAAAGTAAAGTTAATTAAAAGTGGTTGCTATGTAATTGCGGGAGATGCGGGAACAGGAAAAACAACTTTATTAAAAGACATAGGCAGAGAACTTATAGATAATAATCTTCGCATTGAGGGCAAAAAAAATCTACCAATTTTTATTAAACATACTGATTTTGTAAATAATAGTTTTGTATTAGATGATACAATTGATAATATTTTACTTAAAACTTTCAAAAATTTTGATTTAGAAAGGCTGTTTGATGATTATGAAGTTGTATTACTAATTGATAGCCTTGATGAATTAGAAAGAGAAAATCAGATGTCTATACTCAAAGATATAGATAAATTGCATACTGATTTGGGCGTGAGATTTATTCTTGCGACAAGAAGTTATGAATATTTGTTAAAAGACTGCGATATACAAACCCCTCAACATATTACAATACAGAACTTTAATCTCAAACAAGTAGAGGCATTTTTGCAAAATTTTTTCAAATTTGATGAACTAAAAGCAAATACATTATTACACTCATTGCACGATAATAGGATATTGGACAAATTACCAATAACGCCTCTTACTTTATCAGTAATTTCAATTTTATATGAAGAAAGGCGATACGAAATACCTGCAACAATAACAGATATTTACGATAATTTTCACTTATTCTTGTTAGGCAGAACTTCCGTGCAGAGTAGTCTTGAATTTTTGGATATAAATATAAAGGAAAGAATATTATCAATTTATGCTCTTGAAATTTTACAAAACCCAAAAAGAGAACCTAAAAATCAACAAGACTTTATAAGTTTTATTGAAAATTTCTTTGCAAAAAGAAGCATAACTATTGATAGAGGGCAAATACCTGAATTAGTGCAATCATTAACACAAGGTACGGGTGTATTATATATTGATGAGAACAATTTAGTGAATTTTAAGCATAATTTATTTATGGAATATTATACTTCACGAGAAATATTTAACCATCAAAGAAAATTAGAAGATGAACTTATAAGTAGATTTACCGATTTTAATTGGCAAAATACAGCCATTTTTTATGCAGGGCGAACCAAAGATATGCCCGATTTTTTAAAAAAAGTAATTGAAAAATTTAAGGAATACGAAAACATCGTAGATTGTTTAGTGGGCGTATCTGGAATGGGGTATTTATTACAGGCTTTGTGGCTTACAGACGCTGACATCCGTAAAGAAGGGATAAAAGAAGCACTTAATACAAGTTTGAAATCATTAGAGCAAATGAAGAAAATCGCATCTGAAAAGGGTAATTTTTTTAGCGGTATTGAATATCCTACTTTGGCACTCGTTAATACAATGTTTTTCTTTAAAGATTTTAATTCTGTTACTTTGAAAGACCCACTAATATTGGCATTTGAAGATTTATTTCAGGACTACAATCAGATGAAAAATACTAATGATTGGCATAAAACTACAATTTTATATCAATTATTTAATGTAAGTCTGGCGTTGTACTCTGATAGGGTAAATGTAAAAAATAAATTATTGAATGAATTAGCAGATGAAATTGTAAATGAACCAATTATATTTATGCTTTTTGACAAGACAATAGATATAATAGATGGTTTTCACAAAGCAAAAAAAGTAAAAGAAGAAATAAACTTTAATAAGTATGTTAGAAAGCATATTGCTTCTTTGAATTACTATGTAGAAACCCCTGCTGACCAATTACGTCTAACAACATTTGATAATATTGGAGTTATCAAAAATGTAGAAATTTACACAGAGGGTAAAACAGACCCTCAAATAATAGAACACGCATACAACGTATTAACTGATAATTCAACACCGTATTGGAGTATTCGTAGTTGTGGAAATGAAATAGGTGCAGGAGCAGAAACCTTAAAAAGATTATTAGAAGGGGTTGAGGCTACCTTAAAAACAGAGCAGGCAAAGCACAAAATAGTAATTGGTGTTTTTGATAATGATGCAGCAGGACAGAGCCAATTTAATGGATTGAATAGCAAATTATTTGAAGTGTGGAATAAAAGTCAAAGAATAAAAAAACATAAGGAGTATAATATCTTTGCCTTGAAACTGCCTATTCCTGACGACAAAAATCATTATTTAAACGAAAAACAAAGTTTAAACTTCTTTGAAGTTGAGCATTATTTTCCTATTGAGTATTTGAAAGAGAAGAATATGACAAAATCTATTAAGGGAATGAATGATATTTTTGAAATAACAGGTAAAAAGCAAAAGTTTGTAGATATTATCAAAACTGAAACAGACCCAAAATTATTTGAGGAGTTTAAGGTTTTGTTTGATGAAATAGACTGTATTACAAACAAAAAAACGGAGTACGTAGAACAATAAAAAACATCAGCCAACATTATGTTTGCGAAAAGGCGGGCTGATGTGCGTAATTTAGGCTTTTGTACTTTCTATAAACATTGTGCGTAGGGCCATACTACTGGACATTTTTGCAA
>DOWN01000234.1:772-8915 GCA_003519545.1 Bacteroidota bacterium | reverse complement strand
AAACCAAAAGAATGATTTTAATGAAGTAAAAAAAAACAGGGGCATCACCCGTTTAGATTCCGACCAAAGAAAATAAACTTAATTCATAAATGAATTAGGTGTGCCCTTTTTTATTAACATAAAATAAAAAAAAAATGAAACAATTAAAATTCCTTTCATTTGTTTTAATTTTTGCATTCTTCTCTATAGAAATTGCAAATTCCCAACATGATCATTCCAAATGTCAAACCAGCCATGAGGTTTTGGATGCTTTGGAAGCAGATTCAACACCTTATTATTTAAGAGATGGTTTTGGAGAAGTTAGAACTACGTCATTAGCAATAGTTTATATTGACTTTCCGGATGGAAGATATCTTGATAATGGTATATTAAAGCAACCTCTTACAAATTCAGAACTTGCCAATGTTCAAAATTTTGATGCTGCTGGTGAAGTTGGAGTCGTAAATTTTACTACCCCGTTTCCGGTAGGTAATAATAAATTTGTTCAGGCTGCAAAATATAAATGGAAAGACAGGTGGAATGCGATGTTTTCTCAGGGTATATATTATGGAAATGCTCACCCTGATTGGGCATCTCATGGAGATTCTGCTTATGGGAGTTTTTTTGAATACTGGAAAGAAGTTTCTAATGACAAATTTTTAATTTCTCCAGCATTAACACACCCAAATCAATCAAATCAAATGTTCCGAACAGGGATAGTTAATAATTTTACTATTAATTCAAATGGAGATACAATAATTAGTTACATTACTTTACCTCTTAACAAGTATGGTTTAAACGAGAATGTGGCATATTTTCCAGATACAAGTCATTATAGTTTTAGCTATGATAATGGAGATATTTCAAGGGCTGAATTAATGATGCATCATACCAAGATTAAACTTCAGGAACTATATAATTTAGGTATAATTCATTTTAATGTTTCACAATTTTTAGCGAATAATGGAACTTTAATGATTGTATTCGCAGGTGGTCATAAAATTTTCAAAGGTATAGCTGAACTATCACCTATAGGAGGAAATTTTATTGTAAGGAGTAATCAAAATCACATTTACAATCCTGAATCAAGATATGATGGATTATCAATCGCAGCACACGAGTTTGCACATTGTAATACGGAATTACATTGGGGACATGTTAATGCAAGTCAGTTTTGTATTATGAATGTTTATGACAGACATCATAAAGATAGTCCTCAACATCCAAACCCAATTTTTAAATTGAGAAAAGGTTGGGTAGAAGCAATTCCAATTGAAAACTCTCAGTTTATAGATTCTTTACCTCCGGTTGAAACATCTAAAAAAGTGGGAGTAATTACGATTTATGGAAAACCAACACTGACCGGAGATGCTTCAATTGGTGAAAGCTATATTGTTGAAAACAGAAGAAGGTTGGGATTTGATAAAAAATTATGTGACAAATCTGAAGGTTCAACAGAAATGACAAATTTTAAAGGAGGTTTATTAATTTGGAAATATTCGAATTATAGAAATGTTTTTAATTCACAAGAACCAATGCCTTTTCATGCTAACATTCGCCTTGAAACTCCATTAATCGAAGATTCGATTCTGTATAATCAGTATGGTCGACCTAATCATATGTTTGCTTACAAGTTGGGTCATTTTAATCCGAATTTTTACAATTTAGATTCTAACAGAACTCATTCCAGTGCATTTTTACCAACAGGTATCAAAATCAGTAATATTTATAATGATACTTCAAGTTACGAAGGAAATATTAGCTTCAATCTCAATTATTTAATTCATGAACCTATTCATTATGATTATATAATATATCAACAAAACAATAATCCTACAGTTTTTAATTTATCCGGAAATGTTTATAACCATTCTATAAATTTAAATGAACATTATAATGTTTCTCCGGGAACAAAATTTTATACTTATAGACCATATCGGTTTAATTCATCAGAATTAAATGGTGAATACGGAAATAAAATTGAATTCAAGGGAACTGGATATGCAAACTTTAGGGTAAATTATCCGGGTATTGAGATTAATAGCACACCGTATGGTGAAATAGATAGTTTAATTATAAGAAATATTAAAATTGAAAATGTACCTAATAATAATAGAGATTTAACAGTTTCGCATAATGGTTTAAGTCCTTTACTTGATTTAGTCGTAATGGGTGTGGAATTAAATACTGATATTAATAACCCTTCAAATTATGATATTAATATTAGAATGAATCGAGCAGTTGAATTTTCATTGGAAAATATGAATGTCTTTTTAAACGGTATTGAATTTCAATGTGATCCTACAATTTCAAACTCAAATGTGTTCTTAGCATCTGGAGGTAATGGGTTTATAAAGTTTGCACCGGATAGAGGAATGTATTTAAATGAAAGTAACCTTTATAACGTAGGAAATACTCGGTTAAAAGCAACTAGAACTGGTGAATATTGGAATGGAATATCATTAAATTATGGCGATGTTAATTTAAATAATTTTCAAATTGAAGATGCCAATACTGCACTTGAATGTAGGTATATTGAAAACGAATTTAGAATCAATAACTCGATTTTTAATAATAATCGATTTTATGATATAATTGGGGAATTCTCACATTACGAATCTGCAAATAATGAAATTAAAAATTCAACTTTTAGTTGCGTAAATCAAAGCCAAATTGGAAGTGTTGTAATTTCTGATTTTAATCATATTAATATTGAAAATAATAATTTCAATGAAATAGGTAACTATGGAATATTTTTAATTAATACAATGTTTCCGTATTTAAAAAGCAATTTTATTCAAGGATTACCAAATTCAAATATATATTCAACCGGAATTTTTAGTTATAATTCTCATGGTGATTATCATTGTAATGAGATTTATGGTTGTAATGATTATGGTATTATGCTAGACAATTCATTAGTAGGTATGCTTTCTAACAAAGTTCAATATAATGGAATAGGTGTTTATTTAATCAATAACGCAATAGCATATATGGCTCCTGCATACAGACCTGATTATACTTCTGTAACAGCGGGATATAATATTTTTTCTTATAATGCAGGTCCTGAAATTATGTGTGTTTCAGGAGTTACTTATCAGAGTTTTCCTGAGTTAACTAAAGGATTTAATGTTATTGAGGATCTTAATCAAGGAATATTGGATGATACGTTGATTTATAATTTTTCTCCTGCAGGTGTTTACCCTTCAATTAAAGCAGAAGATAATTATTGGGGTGGTGGTGATCCTGAAAATAGATTAGTTCCATCATGGACTTTTTCTGCTATTCCATATCTCCAGGATCCTCCACATGATGAATGCCTTGTTTCTGAGTCTTTACAAGATAATTCTGAGATGGGTATTGAGACGAATTTATCCGGTGAAATTATGAGAGCTTCATATTTTGATGATTATTCAAATTTAGAATCTTATTCGAATCAGTTACTTAATCTTAATACACAAAATAAATCTTTAATTCTGGCATCAATTAAGTTATTGAATTCTGCATACAAAAACGGAAGTAATTTAAATAATATTTCTACTCTCTTACAGAATATTTCTGGAAATTCACAATTGGAATTTATAAAAAGAAAAACTCGAGATCTTTCAATTGAATCTAAAGTGTTAAATGAATTATATTCGGCAGCTATTAATGATTATAATGAAATATTAACTTCTTCCACAAATCCTACAGAAATATTTTATACTTCAATTGATAAGTCAAGAGCTATTAGATTTATTTTAGATAGTTTATTTAATGTAGGAGATAATTCCGGATTACTATCGAATGAAGAAAATTCAATAAACAATTTTTTAAATAGAAATGTTAGTTCTATTTTCTTAGAAAAATCAAATCTTGAAAATATTAAAAATAAAGGCTCTGAATTTATTGAAATCCAAAATAATACTGATCTAAATAATTTCAAGTCTTATATAGAAAATAAAATTTCTAAATTTAATGAATATTCGATTGACAATAAAAATTCTATTATTTTAGAAAAAATACTTTATGATCTAACTGTATATAATTATAATCCTGCAATTCCAAATTTAAAGCCAAGAATAATATCAGACAATCCAGAATCTAATATTCCACAATCATTTAATCTTTCTCAAAACTTCCCTAATCCGTTTAATCCGGTGACGAATATTTCTTATCGGATTCCTGTGGATGGTATGGTTAGTCTGAAAGTATATGATATATTAGGTAAAGAAGTTGCTACTCTTGTAAGTGAAGTTAAACAAGCAGGAAATTATCAGGTTGTTTTCAATGGTAATAATCTTGCAAGTGGAATTTATTTCTATAGAATAAATGTGAACTCCGGAAATTCACAATCCGGAAACTTTACTCAGGTGAAACGTATGATGTTAGTTAAATAAAAGAATAAATTATATCAAAATTCATATCTAAAAAAGTCGGGGATTCATTTCCCCGACTTCTTACCTTTTTTTTGTCAATTTTTCAAAAGATTCAAGTATTGTAAAAACAACACTTAGCAACTTTAGGTCAAGCGGAAGTCTGCTGAATTTGTCCGAACTTCTTAATTTTATTCTTTATATATTTGTAAAGAATGAAAAAAATAATCTTCATATTTATATTTACACTTATTCTTGATTCTGCATATTCACAAGTTCAGTGGCAATGGCAAATGCCTCAGCCAACCGGCAATATACTTTATGACGTCAAAATGCAAAATGAGCAAACGGGTTATTCATGCGGTGCTGCCGGAAATATTCTAAAAACTACAAACGGTGGATTAAATTGGGTTATGCTGAATACGGGTTCAAAAATTAGATTACTTTATATATTTATATTAGATGCAGCTAATATTTATGTTTGTGGAGATTCAAGTTTAATATTAAAATCTACAAATGAAGGATTAAATTGGACAGAAACAAGATTGAATACAGGAGCAACCTTTTTTAGTTTATATTTTAATAATTCAAATACAGGATTTGTTTCCGGAGGAAATGGTTCTTTATTCAAAACAACTAATGCAGGGTTAAATTGGAATCAGATAAATACAGGTTTTGGTGGATTTTTTTATGATGTTAAATTTGCAAATATAAATACAGGTTATATTGGAGGAAATAGAATAATTCTAAAATCAACCAATGGAGGAGTAAATTGGTTTGATGCTGGTGCGGTATTTTCAAGTCCATTTGCACAAACTTATAGTATTCATGTTCAAGATTCAGAAACTGTTTATGGAATGATTGTATCTGAAAATAAATTTGTTGTAACAACAAATGGTGGAACAAACTGGACACAATACGATATTACTATTCATCCAACAAACGGATCAAGTTTTGATATACTTCGAAAAATAAAATTTATTAATGCTCAAACAGGATATTTAGCCACAGATTTTGGAAGAGTTTGTAAAACAACTAACGCGGGAGCAAACTGGAATCAAGATTCAACTTTTAAATTTCCATATAGAAAAATCGGTGTTTTATGGGGAGTTGATGCAGTCGGAAATTCTGTTTCCGCTTCAGGCGGAGGTGGTACAATAATTCGTTCAACAAATGCTGGGCAAAACTATAGTTTAATTCAAGGTTGGAAACATCAGCTTAATGATATAAAGTTTATAAATCAACAAACAGGATTTACTGTTGGTGACAGAGGGGATATTTTCAAAACTTCTAATGAAGGTAATTCTTGGGAAAAGATAAATTCTAATACAATAAATAATCTAACATCAGTTGATTTTATTAACCCTCAAACCGGATATATTACTGGAGATACAGGAACAATTCTTAAAACAACTAATCAAGGTTTGAATTGGAATATCATAGTAACAGGATTGAATAACTTACTATATGATTCAGATTTTATAAATAATGACACTGGTTATATATGTGGAAAAGCCGGTTTGATAATTAAAACAACAAATTCAGGAAATTCATGGTTTCAGTTGAATACTGGAGATATTGATGAATTTAAAAAAATTAAATTTTTTAATTCAAGTACAGGTGTTGCAGTTCATGAAGCAGGAATTAGACTAACAACAAATGCAGGGTCTAATTGGAATGCCTTGTCAGGAAATATCAACGGAGTTGATATACATTTATTAAATCAAAATACAGGATATATTTCTGCTGGAGGTGGACAAGTTTATAAATCTACAAATAGTGGATTAAACTGGATTCAAGTATCTTCAAGACCGGGGTGGGTATTTTGGACACTTTGGTATGAAGATGAACAGGATGGATATGCTGCAGGTTCAGATGGTGTAATTGCAAAAACCACAAATGGTGGAACAAATTGGACTCAAATATTTTTTACAAATAACAGATTAAATTCTATTGAATTTATAAATAATGAAACAGGATTTATCGTCGGTGACTGGGGAAATATAATAAAAACAACAAACGGTGGACTTACTTTCACAGAAAATAACATATCTGAGTTAACTAAATCTTTTGAGCTGAATCAAAATTATCCAAATCCGTTTAATCCTGAAACAAATATTTCTTTCAGCATTAATGAAAATAATTCTTATGTAAGCCTGCAAGTGTATGATGTTACCGGTAAAATGATATCAGAGGTAACAAATGGAATATATCAAGCCGGAAACTATGAAACAAAATTCAACGGAAAAAATTTACCAAGTGGTGTTTATTTTTATCGTCTGACGGTTAATTCCGGAAATCAAAATGAAAAAGTCTTTTCACAAACCAAAAGAATGATTTTAATGAAGTAAAAAATTCATTTAAATACCCTTTTTTAATTTAACTAAATTAATTTATGAAAAACAAAAAAATTGCTCAAATTATGAGTACAGCTTTTCTATGTCTGTTTTTTACAAACTTTGCTTATTCACAATTGCAAAGTGATTATCCATTTAAAGCAAAAAGTGATTTAAATGGAAATATTTATATTACAGGTGAAGTATATAACCCAAATAATGGCACTTATGATATATTAATAAGAAAGATTTATAATGGACAAGAAATAATAGATCAAAAATTCGAATCTCCTCATGGCAATGATAAAGGTTATGATATTGATTTTGACCAATATGGGAATATATTTATAGTTGGTTCAATTTATAACAATGTCACTTCAAGCAATGATATTATTACAATGAAATATAATTCCAACGGCACTTACGCTTGGAGTTACACAGTTCAATCTTCTCTTGATGATAAAGGTATTTCAATTGCAAGATTAAATTCAGGTAATATCGCTATCTGCGGATACATATCATATCAATCTAACGACAAAAATTTTTATACAGCAGTTTTAAACTCAAATGGTGTGCTCCAATGGGAAAATGAATATGGTATAGGTACTCTTACAAATGACGACATTGCTACTCACATTACTTTTGATGATTATTATTTATATGTCGGAGGATATTCTTATATCAACCAAACTTACCACAATGATTTGATGTTTTTAACTTACTCACACACAGGTAACTTAGATGAATATTTAACTTTCCAAAGCAGAAATAACGAAAAACTTACTTCGTTTATTGTAACTGATTATGCAAATGATGTAGCAGTGAAATCTGACAGAGCAGGAACTGCTGAGTGTGATAACTGGGCTACTTCTCAAGTTCATAAAGATATTAATGTAGTTTCTATTCAGTTTAATTCAACTACTTCTACTTCCGAAATCGCCTGGACACGAATGTTTGGTGGATTAGAAACTGATATACCAACTGATATCGGTGTTGATTCGGATTTTAATTTAATTGTATCGGGATATAGCTATGATCCTTCTACTAACTATGATTTTGTTACCATCAAGTATGATAAACACGGTAATGAATTATGGAATAATTATTTTAATGTTCCTTATCAATCTAACAATGGAATTGATAAAGCATCATCACTAAAAATTAATAACGAAAATGAAATATTTGTAACCGGATATAGTGAGTTTACACAAACTCAATATGTCACTGTAAAATATAATCCTGATGGAACGCAGGATAATTTTGAAATTTGGGAAAAATTTTATACACCCGAACTCGGAAATATCAATTTAAGAAATTTCAATAAATATACTTATTGTGCTCTTGATTCAGCCGGAAATCCTATGATTCTCGCTTTCTCATATAATGATTCTTTGGATATTATCTCAGGAAGAAAATATAAAAAGAATGGAACAATAGCCGGAAATTTAAATCCTAAAAAATATAAGAGAAAAC
>DOWN01000234.1:0-669 GCA_003519545.1 Bacteroidota bacterium | reverse complement strand
CTCTATTACAAATTCAAATAATTTCCCTAATCCTTTTAACCCGGTAACGAATATTTCTTTTATGCTGAACGAAACCGGTTCAGTTGAAGTTTCAATTTATGATTTAACAGGAAAGAAAATTGCAGAAATATTCGAAGGCAGTCTAACGAGAGGTTATCATACTTTCAGATGGGATGCGACAAACTATTCAAGTGGGATTTATTTTTATATCATAAAAAGTGATTTTTCTTCTGTAAGTAAAAAAATAATGTTATTAAAATAATTTGAATCTTTTAAATGCCTGCAACATACCAAGTGAGATAATGTTTGCAGGCATTTTATTTTATCAACTCCTGTAACTTCTCTGTAAACCATTTTTTATCAGGTATAAATTCTGTTGAAGTTTTAATATGATTTATAAAAAAATTAACCTCCTCATAAAAACTATTATTTCTGTTTTTTTTCATTTCATTCAATTTAATCAACTCTTTTATATTCTGTCTGAATGAATGAATAATATTGTGATGTCGTTCAGCAAGATTTTTATTCCTTTCACTGAATTTCCTCAGATTTTCAACTTCATCCATTATCGTAACAAAATTATTGAGTTCATAATGCGATTTGATCAGCAAAAATTTAACATTAAAATATTTTATATGTTCTTTTGTATTAACTTTGGAAAGATTCGCT
>DOWN01000069.1 GCA_003519545.1 Bacteroidota bacterium | reverse complement strand
TTAAAAATTTATAACTCACTTACTCTTAAAAAAGATGTAGAAATTTATCTTTTAGTTTTGATTACAAATGCTTTTATTGTAATGTCAAAATTGCAAGATCCTGCTTCAAGGAATTTGACAGGTTTTAATTTAAAGCGGTCTTTAAAATTGTGGTATGAAAATGAGCAGTTATTGAATTTATATAAAAAATATCTGTCCCAAATTAATGAAATTAAATTAAATAACGCTTTTACGTATATTTATAACACAGAAAAATTATTTAAGACCGGTAATCCCGAAAAGAGTATCATTTTTTCGGAATTGATATTAAATTTGTGTAATTTATAAAATCAAAGAAATCTATCGGAACAAAAAATACGTCTTTTAGTTAAACAAAATAGACAGATTGTCTGATACAAAAACAGATTATAAGAAATTATCTGACGAAGAGTTAATATTTAAGTTTCAGCAAGAAGATATTTCTGCATTCAATGAAATTGTAATTCGATACAAAGATAAATTAGTTAATTTCTTATTCAGATATACGGGGAGCAGAGATGAATCCGAAGATTTAGCACAGGATACATTTTTGAAATTATACCGATCGAAGCACCTGTATAAAGAGATTGCGAAGTTCTCAACATGGTTTTATACGATAGCGATTAACATAGCAAAAACAAGTTTACGTAAGAAAAACAGGTATAATTCGATATCTTTAAGCGATTTTGACCCTGAAAATGATAAGGATTTTGATTTAATTGATGATGGAGTAATCTCACCGGAAGTCAGTGCAAACTCAATGACTGAAAGTGAGCATATTCAGAAAGCAATAAATTCATTGAGTGATAAGTTTAAAGAAGTGATTATTATGAGAGATGTTGAAGATTTAGAATATGAAGAAATCGCAAAAATTACAAATTTGCCTTTGGGGACTGTTAAATCAAGAATTAACAGGGGCAGAGAAAAATTAAAAGAGTTGTTAAGTGATATATATAAACCTAACGATTAACTAAAAACAAGTTTATAGAAAAATTAATACAGATTTAAATTGCATAACCACGAAGACGAAAAATACTTAGATATACGGGAAAAAATACGCAATTTACCGAAGATTACAGCAAGTGACGATTTTGTAACTAAACTGCAACACAGAATTAATACTCTTGAAGCAGATCTCGTAAGCACATCTATTCACCATCAAAACACAGAAAAATTAGAAAAAGGATTTTTCTCAAGATTTTTCGGAGAGAAACGTAATCCATGGCTCGTTCCGGCAATGGGATTTACTGTTTTGATTTTCTTAATTTTAATTGTTGTTTACAATTATAATATTTCAACTAACAACGAAACTGCTACTACACAGGTAAATACAAATACTCCTGAAAATATTACTCAACAAAATAATACTACAAATCAACCGAATACTACTAATAATAATAACGGTCTGACAAGCGGAAATAACAATTCCAATCAAAACACTCAGACACCAACCGGTTCAACAGATTCACAAAAAGAAACTGAAAATATTGCTTCCAATGATATTTTAATTAAAAAAGGAAGTATTGACAGTTACAGCAGTAAAGGTCCTTCTGACAGAAGCAGTTCTGACGAATTAAAAGAAGTTACTGAATCGGGTAATTTTAAATCTGCTGTTAAACCGAATATAATGAGTGAAACTTCAGTCAGTAACACAAAAGATAATAATATTGATCCGAAAAAAGAATCGATGATGTCACCATCAAAAAAGAAAAATTCTGAAAAGGATACGGTTACTGAAGAGAAACCTTATGATGAAGGTGGCGGATTATCTTTGGATGATTTGAAAAAATCCACTACAAATCCTTCAAGAAATATAAAATCAGTAAATTCAATTGATAAAAATTCTTTAGAGAGAATTTTAGAAGAATTGAATAAGTAAAATTTATTCAATTTAATTATTCCTTCCTAATAGGTAAATTAAACCTATCTTACTTAAATCTATCTAAAATATAATGATATTTACGGCTAAAGTTGTAATAAAACTAAGAGAATCAATTTTAGATCCTCAGGGAAAGACAGTTGAAAATTCCCTGAAATCAATTGGTTTTAGTGCTATACTTGAAACAAGAATCGGTAAATATATTGAATTAAAAATTGATGCTGAAAATGAAGAAGATGCAAGGATATTGATTGAAAATGCTTGTGTAAAACTACTCGCAAATCCGGTAATGGAAAATTATTCATATAGTTTGGAAAAATCTGAAAAGGAGTTAGTTTAATTTGAAAGCGAAAGTCGGAGTGATTGTATTTCCGGGATCTAACTGTGACCATGATGCTTATTACGTTTGTAAAAATATTTTAAAAGTTGATACAAAATTTCTTTGGCATAAAGATTCTTCCATTGAAGATAGTAATATTATAATCGTTCCGGGAGGATTCAGTTACGGTGATTATCTCCGGTGCGGAGCAATTGCAAGATTTTCAGGGATAATGCCGGAAGTTATAAGATTTGCAAACAATGGCGGAATTGTGATTGGCATTTGTAACGGATTTCAGATTTTATGTGAAGCAGGATTATTACCGGGTGCATTACTTAGAAATAAAAACCTTAAATTTGTTTGTGATACTGTTTCATTGAAAGTAGAAAATAATAAAAGTATTTTTACGGGACTTTATGAAATTAAAGAAGATATTAAAATTCCTATAGCACACGGCGAAGGGAATTATTATTGTGATGAAAATACACATACGGATTTATTGAGCCGTAACCAGATATTATTCAGATATAATAATAATCCCAACGGCTCGCTTGATGATATTGCGGGAATACAGAATGTTAACAGAAATGTGATGGGAATGATGCCCCATCCTGAAAGAGCATCAGACGCAACACTGGGGCTTACAGACGGTTACAGATTATTTGAGTCTGTTGTCGGCAGTGTTATTTAAAAATAATTAAAGGAGTATAAAAATGTTTGGATTAGGAACACCCGAAATAATTTTAATCGTAATTGTAATTCTTGTGTTATTCGGAGCGAAAAAGATTCCGGAACTTATGCAGGGTATCGGCAAAGGTGTAAAAGAATTTAAAAAAGCAACCAACGATATAGAGAAGGATATAAACAGTGCTTCCGACGATACAAAACCTAAATCTTAAAGAAATCAGGGAAGAATTAAAATCAGGAAAATTAAAATTAACTGATTTAGTAAAATATTACCTCGAAAAAATTGAAACACAAAAACATCTCAATGTTTTTATTTCCGTTTTTAAAGATGATGCTTTAAATCATGCCCTCGAAATTCAAAAGAAAATTGATTGCGGAAATGCCGGAAAACTTGCCGGTCTTGTTATTTCCATTAAAGATGTTATATCTATAAAAGATAAACTTCATACTTGCGGATCTAAAATCCTTTCAAATTTTAATGCAATTTATAATGCTACCGTTGTTGAAAGACTTATTGCGGAGGATGCTATTATTATTGGCAAAGTGAACTGTGATGAGTTTGCAATGGGTTCATCAAATGAAAATTCTTATTTTGGTGCAGTGCTGAATCCCGTTGATAATGAACGCGTTCCCGGTGGTTCTTCAGGCGGAAGTGCTGTTTCTGTTGCAGCAGATATGTGCCTTATTTCTCTTGGCTCTGAAACCGGAGGCTCAATAAGACAACCGGCTTCTTTCTGCGGAATTACAGGTCTCAAAGCAACCTATGGAAGAATCTCACGATACGGTTTAACGGCTTTTGCTTCTTCATTTGATTCAATTGGAATATTCGGAAAAAATCTAAATGATATTGCTGATGTAATGGAAGTGATTTCAGGTAAAGATGAAAAAGATTCAACTTCAGCTATTGAACAGGTTCCAACTTTTAGTGATGAAATTCTTAAAAAATTCAAACCCGGTGAAGTTAAGTTTGGATTTGCAAAAGAATATTTTGAAGAAGGTCTCAACGAAGAAATTAAAAAAGGAATTCTTTTAAAAATTGAACATTTAAAAAATTCAGGGTTTGATGTAAAAGAAATTTCACTTCCCCATTCTAAATATGTAATCCAAACTTATTATATTTTAACATCAGCAGAAGCATCGAGTAATTTAGCAAGATATGATGGTGTGAGATATGGATTCAGAAGTGAAAATCACAGTAACCTTGAAGAGATGTATGTGAATACAAGAAGTGAAGGTTTTGGTGCCGAAGTTAAAAGAAGAATTATGCTTGGGACTTATGTATTATCATCAGGATATTACGATGCCTATTACAGAAAGGGACAAAAGATGAGAAGAAAAATTACAGAAGATTTTGAAAATGTTTTTAAAGAAGTTGATTTTATAATTTCACCAACAACACCAACAACTGCATTTAAGATTGGCGAAAAAAATGATGATCCGCTGGCAATGTATCTGAACGATATTTATACCGCATCAGTAAATCTTGCCGCTATTCCTGCGATATCAATTCCTGCAGGAAATGATTCAAAAGGTTTACCTTATGGATTACAGATTATGGGTAATAAATTTGATGAAGCAGGGTTATTACGAGCCGCAAAACTTTTTACTTAAAACCTGTCATAGCAACAAGAGTCGATCTCGGAATATCATCTCCACCATTGGGCCAATGAGAAGTTAGTTTATCAAGTGAAGGAGAATTTTCTCCGGGATGCTGAATTGATAAAAACATTGTAGAGCCATCCGGAGTGAACGAACCTCCGCAAACCTCACATTCAACAGGACCTGAAGCAAATCTGAATGCCTTACCTTTATTTTCACCTGAAGTAGGAATCATAAAAACTGAGTTATTTTTAAAAGGTAACTGTCTGGTTTTATTTAGCGAACCCGTTGATATATCTGTTAAAGCCCAGAGATTACCGCTATTATCAAAGGTTAAATTATCAGGGCAAGACATTCCGCTTTCTTCCCCACCGGTTATTAACACATCCCATTCAAATTCGAGACTACCATAATCACCGTTTTTTTCTTTTAGGCAAACGATGTTTCCGAAATAATCTTTTTTCAATGAGTTATTTGTAAATGCAATATACACATTTTTATCAACAGGATTTATTTCTATATCTTCAGGACGGTTACATTCTGTACCTCCGACAAGTTTTGATGACTTATCACAATTTAACAATACATCCGCCTGTGATTTAAAATTATTTTTTAGAACATTCTGTTTTTCATAATCCAGCAAATGCCATTTTCCGTTTTCAAAATCGGCAACATATAAATCACCTTCGTCAAGTAAATCACTGTTAAAACCGTCTTGTCCGGAATAAAATTTATTCTTTGAAATAAATTTATAAACACATTCATTTACCTTATCATCACCCATATATGCAACAACATGGTTATCATTCGTCAAAGCAATGCAAACATTTTCATGCCTGAACCTTCCGAGTGAAGTTCTTTTTTTAGGAACGGAATTTTTATCATAAGGATTTACTTCTACTACCCATCCGTAATGTTCTTCAATAAATTTTTCACCGTTATCATTCCACCTGTAATATTCTTCCCCACCGTAATCCTGAAAGTTTTCTTCACCGCTGAGATATGTATTCCATGGAGTAACTCCTCCACTACAATTTGCAACGGTTCCTCTTACAATAATTGTGTTAAATGTTTCAGGAGTATTTGCTGCCTTACCTGTTAATACAATTTCAGAATTTGCATCAATTCTTTTGTTAAATTTTTCATCATTAACAAATGACCACTTATTATTTTCACGTTTAACCCTGAATACTGATATTCCAACACTTTTTCTTTCGGCATCTATCTGTTCTGATGTTTTAATCACTTTATTAACCCAATCAGCATCTGTATAATTTCCTGAAAGCAACGGAGAAGGAAATTCATGATTTACAACAAGTAAACCATCATCAGATTTATTATTAATCGGAAAGTATGCAACGAAATCATTATTAGTACCATATAATTCAGAGTCATTTACTTTATCACCCCACATTCGAATAATATCATATTTAAATCCTTCAGGTAAAATCAGTTCATCAGCATCAGAAGGAGGAATCGGTTTAAAAGTTAAAAACGGATTATTACTAAAAAGTAATTTAGGTTCATTGTCAATTGACGTATTTTCAGCACGAATATATGCAGGTATTGCGGATGATAAAATTACAGCCGCAGTAGCTTTCAGGACATTTCGTCTTGAGAGTTTACTATTAATTAAATCTTCTAACTTTTTCATTTACAAAGATAACAGAAAAGAATTAAAAAATTATTAATTAAAAAAGTAATTTATAATGAAAATTGACTGATTATTACATATATATTGCTGATTAAATTGTTTATATTTAGGGTTTTAGAAACCATTAATTACCCGTTTCGAGTGATTATAATATGCAAGATATTACCAAAAATGAAGAGTCCGGTGAAGAAATAACTGATGATTTTATCAAGAACTTAGAATCAGAAATTGCTGCCGGCACGAATGATAATGAAAAGACTGTAAAACCAAGAAAAAAAAATTATCATAAAAAAAAGTTCAGAATAAATAATAACCGGGAATCTCTGTCAAACCAAAGACAAAACATATCGGGATTTAACGAGAAAAATCAATTCAACAAAAACAAGAATTTACCTGAAAAGAATCAGATACAAAAATCGGAAGACTTAACACGAATAGTCCCTCCCGGGAAAATGGTATCAATTGTGATACCTTTGCTTAATGAAGAAGAATCTTTAATGGAATTATCTCTTTCCATAAGAGATGTATTTGATAAACTAAAATGTATGTATGAAGTTATTTTTGTTGATGACGGAAGCACAGACGGATCATTTAATAAAATAAAATATATACACTCCAAAAACAGCAGGTTCCACTGCATAAAATTCAGAAAAAATTACGGTAAGTCCGCTGCATTGCAAGCAGGGTTTGATATGGCAAGAGGTGATTTTATTATCACTATGGATGCCGATTTACAGGATGATCCGAATGAAATTCCTGAATTGCTCAAAGTTTTGAACAGCGGATTTGATCTTGTTTCCGGCTGGAAAAAAGTCAGACATGACCCTTTTATTAAAAAACACACTTCAAAATTTTTTAATTATGTAACTTCTAAAATGTCCGGTGTCAGACTTCATGATTTCAATTGCGGTCTTAAAGCATACAGAAGAGAGGTTGCTAAATCTATCAAGATTTATGGAGAGATGCACAGATATATTCCTGCTCTTGCACACTTGTCCGGATTTAAAGTAACTGAAAAGCCCGTGAAACATCATGCAAGAAAATTCGGAAAAACCAAATATGGTATAAGCAGATTTTTCAACGGATTTTTTGATTTATTAACAGTCTTATTTACCACAAAATATAATAACAGACCTTTACATCTTTTCGGCTTGTTCGGAATTATTTCTTTTATGGCGGGAACACTGATTACTATTTATTTAACTATTATGAAATTCTGGAAAGGACATTTCATAAGTGACCGTCCGCTGTTTTTAGTCGGATTGATTTTTATCATTGTTGGTATTCAGTTCTTTACTCTCGGACTGATTGCTGAAATGATTACAAAATCAAATGCTAAAAACGAAGAAATTCTCGTAGAAGCAACTTTATAAAATTTTTTTAATTGACAACAAATTCATTGATATCTTCAAAAGCCGTAATCGGATCAAATGCCATTATTGGTGCAGGGACTTTGATTGAGGATGATGTTATAATCGGCGATAATGTAAAAATCGGTAATAATGCAGTTATTGCAAACGGTTCAAGAATCGGCAACGGTGTGAAAATTTCTCACGGGGCTGTTATTTCAACTGAACCTCAGGATTTGAAATTTGGCGGGGAGATTACCACCGTTGAAATAGGTGAAAATACCACCATCAGAGAATTCGCTACTATTAACAGAGGTACTAACCACAGCAAAAAAACAGTCGTTGGAAAAAATTGTTATATAATGAGTTATGTTCACATTGCTCATGATTGTGTAATTGGTGATAATGTTATTATTGCCAATGCAACTAATATGGGTGGGCATGTTGAGATAGATAACTATGCTAATATCGGTGGTCTTGTGGCAATTCATCAGTTTGTTAAAGTCGGAAAATATTCTTTTGTTGGTGCCGGAGTAAAAGCGGTAAAAGATGTGCCTCCTTACATTTTAGCAGGAGGATATCCTTTAAGTTATGAAGGGTTAAATAAAGTCGGATTGAAAAGAAAAGGATTTACACAGGAACAGATTGATGAAATTAAAAATGTTTACGATTTAATTTATAACTCGGGATTGAATGTATCTCAGGCGGTAGATGAAATTAAACTAAAAGATAATTTAACACCTGAAATTCAGGAGATATTAAAATTTATTTCCAAAGCAGACAGAGGAATAATACCTTACAGAAGATGACTTACACTAAGGATAAAGAAAAACATATAACAACAAAAGTTTTATCAGTGATGAAAGAGCGTGGCGAAAAAATTACCATGCTTACGGCTTATGATTATCTGACTGCAAGATTTCTTGATGAATCAGGTATTGAAGTTATTCTTGTCGGTGATTCTCTCGGAAATGTTATTCAAGGTAATGAAACGACAATTCCTGTCTCGCTTGAAGAAATGATTTATCACACTAAAATTGTAAAACGTGCCGTTAAGAATGCTATAGTTGTATCGGATATGACATTTATGAGTTATCAGGTTGGTGTAAAAGAAGCAATACAGAACTGCGGAAGAGTAATGAAAGAAACAGGATGTGATGCGGTGAAAATGGAAGGCGGAGATTACATTGCAGAAACTGTAAGACGTGTTGTGGAAATCGGAATTCCTGTAATGGGACACTTGGGACTTACCCCACAATCAATTAATAAATTCGGAAGTTATAAAACCAGAGGGAAAGATAAAGAAGAAGCAGACAAGATTTATGAAGATTCATTATTGCTGGAGAAAAGCGGAGTCTTTGCTTTAGTATTGGAAAAAATTCCCGCACCACTTGGTGAAAAAATTTCTAAAAGTTTAAAAATTCCTACAATCGGTATCGGAGCAGGAAAAGACTGCGACGGTCAGGTTTTAGTGACTCACGATATGCTCGGTATGGTGGAAGATTTTAAACCGAGATTTGTAAGAAGATATTCCAATATGGCTACTGATATAAAAAATGCATTCAGCGAATATATAAAAGATGTTAAGTCAGGATCATTTCCTACCAATGAAGAAAGTTATTTTTAATGTTAAATAAAACCAAAGAATTAAACGATATAATCAAGGATGCCCGTTCAATAGTTATAACAACTCACCTTATTCCTGACGGGGATGCCATAGGAAGTGTAATGGCATTTAAAAACTATCTCAATCAAAAAGGAAAAAAACCTGAAATAATAAACCACTCTCCTACCCCTGAATACTTAAGATTTTTAGATAAAGAAAATATTATAAAAGTTTTTTGGCATCATCCTGAAGAATATTCAGAAATACTTGAAAATGCAGATTTGATTTTTATTCTCGATACTAATGAACTCTCAAGAACAAAATCTATGGAAGAGTCCATTAATAAATCAAAAGCAAAAAAAATCTGCATTGATCATCATTTAGGATTAAATGAATCCATATATGATTTTTCCATATCTGATACCGTCTATCCTGCAACTTGTCAGATGATTTACGATATAATAAAAGAAGATGACGAGAAGTATTTTAATCCTTCACTTGCTGAAGCATTATATACCGGAATTATGACTGATACCGGATCATTCAGATATCCGCGAACTACAGAATATACTTTTTTAACGGCTGCTGACCTTGTAAAAAAAGGTGCCGATCCTGTTTACATTTATGAAAAAGTAAATGGTGAACAAAGTGTGAATAAAATTAAATTGATGTCTTGTTTTCTTTCAAGTTTGAGATTTTTTGAAAATGAAAGAATATGTTTGGGTGTTTTAACTCAGGAAGATTTTGCCAAAAACAATGTTGATGAATCGGAGATTGAAGGATTTTCAAGTATATTGATGACAATCAAAGGTGTTCAGATTGGATTAGTGATTATTGAATTAAAGAAAAGTCTTAAAATTTCTTTCCGTTCAAAAGGTGATATATTTATGAATCAGTTGGCTAAAGAATTCAGTGGCGGCGGACATAAAAATGCTTCAGGGGCTAATGTTGAACTGCAGGATATTGAAAAATTTATAAAGGTTTTAACAGAAAAAGCAAAAAATTATTTAAAAGTAAATTAATAAAAAAATAAAATGAAATTTAACTACGTAAACT
>DOWN01000345.1:203-17437 GCA_003519545.1 Bacteroidota bacterium | reverse complement strand
AAATAATTTATTAATAAAAATTTATAATGTTTAGTTTTATTCATCAAATTTGTTAATATATTTTGTAAATTCCATTTAAATTCTAAATTGAGTTGCTCAGGATTCTATGTTTGGACTAAATATCAACTTGTTAAATATATCCGTAACGGATATATTTGTTAAGATTGATTAATAAAAATGATTAACAATAACAAAAATCCTTTAACTCCTGCAGTTTTACATATCTTACTTGCACTTTCGACAGGTGAAAAACATGGTTATGCGATTATGAAACAGGTTAAGATTGATTCACTTGGAAAAATTAAAATGGGACCCGGGACTCTTTATGGTTCGATTAGCAGAATGTTGGAAGCCGGGTTAATAGCAGAAAGTAATAAAAAAACTGATTCTGAACTTCAAGATCACCAAATTATTTCGCATGAAATTAATAATCAAAAAACTGAAAACACGAAAATTAAAGAATCAAAACTTAATGACCAAAGAAGAGTATATTATAAAATGACATCTGAAGGTGAAAATGCCCTAAGCAAAGAATTACAAAGATACAGAGAAATCGTTTCGCTTGCAGAAAAACAAAATTTAATTCCTGACAAAATTATATATGAAACCTGAAAAAAAATTCAATATTTATTTTAAATTATATTCGTTCCTAATCTGTTTCTATCCCAAAAAATTTTATAACAAATTCGGATCTGAAATGAAATTAGTTTTTAACGATCTTTTAAAACAAAATTCAAAAGAAAACAAGAGTATCTTTTTATTTTTTATAAAAACCTTTATTGAAACATCACATGAAATTATTAAATCAAATTTAAATACTTTATTTATGAATAATAAAAATTTAGTAAAAGTCTTTTTAGTTTGTCTCGGATTATTATCAATTCCATTTATTGCAATGCAGGTATCCACTGAAGTAAACTGGTCACCATTTGATTTTATCGCAGCATTCATACTGTTGTTTGGTGCCGGATTATCTTATCTATTCATCACAAAAAAATTAATAAACAAAACATATAAAATTGCCGCAGCGATAACAGTTTTTACCGCGTTATTCTTAGTTTGGGCAAATCTTGCGGTCGGGATAATTGGAAGTGAAGATAATCAGATTAATGTTCTTTTCTTCGGTGTTATTCTAATCGGATTTTTAGGAACTGTGATTTCAAAATTAAAACCTTTAGGAATGTCGAATGCATTAATTGTTACTGCAATTGCTCAGGCGGTAGTTCCTGTAATTGCACTGATAATTAAACAACCTGAAATTACAATCGGAGTATTTCAGGTAATAATAATTAATATGTTCTTTGTAACTCTTTGGTTAACGGCGGCTATATTATTCAGAAGAGCAGACTCTAACAAAAACTTAACTTTAAAGACAATTTAGAAAATTTTAGTTAATAAAATTTATTTCTATAAACAAAAAAGCCTGCAAGTGCAGGCTTTTTTTGTTAAAAATAAAATTAATTATTTCAGTTTTTCGTGAGTGTAATTGTTGTAATCGCACATAAATCCACTCCTGTCATTGTATAAGAATTACCGTCATCGGCAGTGAATTTGATATCCCATAAACAATTGTCTTTATCAAATCCTGTGAAAGTGAAATTGAATGTTTCACCGTCAAGAATTAAATCCCCGGGGATAACGTCTGATCCCCAGTTGTCTGATGATGTTGGAGAAAGATACACATCAATCAGTGTCATTCCTGTGTTGTTTGTCATTGAAAAATCCTGTGACTGTGCTTGTGAGTCAGTATTTAATAAAAATAATACTCCAAGAACAAAAGATAAAAATGTAATTTTTTTAAGCATATATTTGGTTTAATTTTACCGTATCAAAATTATATTTCGGCAAATTCATAGTCAATACACTTAATTTATTATAATTGAATGCCCATCCCAAAGTAAACTATACGGATATTATTAGAGCGAATCTCTATTTTTTCACTGTAATCTCTGTTATATGAAATTAAGTAAAGATTTTTTGTATCCAAAAGATTATTCAATGCTACAAAGAAAACAGCAAACTTATCAAACACAGAAGTAATATATTGTAAATTTAAATCTAATCTTGAATATGTCGGAAATCTTCCGCTATTCTCCTGTGCATATACCGGTATATAAACATCGTTCACGGGATCAAATATGCTCGACACAACCGGTGTATATGGTTTTCCCGTTGAAAGTTTATAAGATGCCCCGACTGTCCACTGATTTGTAATATTGTAACTTGAGACAAGTGACATATTATGAGTAATATCATAAGCAGATGAATATAAATCACCGCCGTCAAATCTTTTTCTTTTGGAATCGGAATATGCATATGATATCCAAGCGGTAAGTTTATTCTCCAGTTTGCCTTTTAGAAATACATCTATACCCTTAGCAAAACCGCTTCCCTGCTGTGGAAACTGTGTGTTCTGAAAACTTGTTACTAAATCTTTATAATCTTTATAATATCCTTCAACTCTGAAAACTATATCGTTCTCTTTGTTAAACTCATAACCTAATATATAATGTATTGCAGATTCGGCATTTAAATTATTATCAACTGTTCTTTGATATTGACTTAAAGATGGATACTGGTGATATAAACCTACGGCACCTCTTACAGCATTATATGAATTTATCTGATAACCAACCGATAATCTCGGATCAAAATTTATATTTTTTGAAAGTGTATGATAATCTGTTCTTATTCCGGTGATAGCAAAAAATTTATCTGATATTCTGAATAAACCTTCTGCATAAGCACCAACTCTTCCCGTATTATTTTTTAAATCTAAATCAACACTTTGAGCGTCTGTGCCTATATCATAAAAATATAATGGAAATTTTCCTGATGTTTCAGATTTTGCATATTCAAACTCGGCACCGGTATTAAATTCAATTTTACTTGTAACCGGGTTTGAAAAATCCATTCTGATTTTTCCGTAATAATCTTTGTTTCGTGAATCTAAAACTCCATAACTTTGCTTTCTGTCAAAAGCACTGAAAGATACCCCTGCTGATAGACTTGATACAGATGTAGGTGCGAATGAAATTTTATAGTTCGCAAAAAAATTATCGTTTGTTGAATTAAAAAATCCTTTATAAGATGGTGATTCGCTTAATATACCAATTCTGTCTCCGCTGTAATTCGCATAAAATTTCATATAACCTGTTTTGGAAAATTTATGTGCAACTGTACCGCCAAAACCTCTTGCTTCAGGGACTTTTGAATATTCCTGTGACATACCGTTCAATTCAAAAAACGGTTTTAAATAACTTTGATTCGCCTGAAAAGTTGCTCCAACTGTTCCGTCATTTGAAGTCCAAACTCCCGCAAGAGAACTCGCACCAATGCCGGCAAGCAAAAACATTCCTCTGCCTCTTGTCATTTCATAGGACTTTAAATCAAGCACACCTGAAAGAGCATTTCCGAATTTAGCGGAAAATCCGCCGCTTGTAAAATTTATTCCTCTTAATCCCCAAGGTTCAATTGTTGAGTATGAAGAAGTGTTATAGGTGTTATCAAAAATAAACGGATTATATAAAGTTGCCTGATCTAATATTGTAATTACCTCATCAGGATCTCCGCCTCTCACAGAAATTCTGCTTCCTTCATCCACTTGATTTGTGCCCGGAAAAGTTGTTAAGGCTCTGAACAGATCTCCATCCGCTCCAGGAATTCTTACTATCTCAAGCGGTGTGAGTGTTACTTTTGAATTTTCTCCTGAAGTGAATGAACTTGCCGTAACTACAATCTCTTCAGTTTTAACTTCATCTTCGGTTAATTTTATATCTTTGATTAAATCCTGTCCCGGATTTATATCGACCATTACAATTTTTTCTGATAATCCTAAAGCAGTTACAATCAAATTATATCTGCCTGATTTAGCAGTTGTAAATTCATAAAATCCTTTCTCGTCAGTCGTCGCACCGTCAATAGTGCCTTCAATAACTATGTTAGCACCATATACAGGTTTATTTTCAGAATCCGTAACCGAGCCGGAAATTTTTGACTGTGAGAAAATAAAATTTGTATTTAAAAATATAACAAGTAAAATTAATAATTTCATTTTTTGATTTTAAAATCCGTTTGTAAAAATTTCATCAAGTTCTTTTGCAATTTTAATATCTTTTTCAGTTACTCCTTTTGCAGAGTGAGTTGAAAAAGAAATATTTATTTCTGAATATTTGAAATTACAGAAGTCAGGATGATGGTCATGTGCCTGACATACCGCACCAATTGCGGAAACAAATGCCATTGTCTGAGGAAATCCTTTTGTCTTATATGTTTTTTGAATCGAATCATTCTGATACTCCCATCCATACATAACGACGAGTGCATCAGTAATTTCCTGTGATGATAATTTCATATTTTTATTTTTTAATTAATGAACCGAGTTTATTAACATAATTTTCAAATGCCCTTAAACCCGATTTTGTAATTTTATATTTCGAAACAGGTTTTCTGTCTATAAACATTTTTTTTGAAGAAATATATTTAGCATCTTCAAGTTTTTTTAAATGCACAGATAAATTTCCATCCGTTGCATTAATTTTATTCTTCAGAAAAGAAAAGTCTGCTTCTTCAACAACGGCTAAAACCGCCATTATCGCAGTTCTTATCCTTGAATGAATTACATCATCAATTTCGTTATAGTCAAAATTATCCATTATATATTAATCAAATTTAACTATTTATAATTGATATGTTAATTCATTACCTAATTCCTTTTTATATTTCCTGTAAAGAATTATGCCCGGAATTACCTGAAATAAAATTAACATAATGGCAAAAGTTAACATTATAATCGGACCTTTTAGATAAAACAATGACCAGCCTCCAAGCCACCAGACAAATCCTAAATTTCTCAACCAGTTTATTCTTTGAATAATTCCGCTGTTGAAATATCCTACCCCAAGTAAAACTGAAACCATTGCTGATATATAAAATGGGCTATATGCCTGAGCAATATTACCTATAAACGCAAAAGTAAAAATTGCAACTCCGAGAGAAATCCAAAGTGAATTACAAATCTGACCTGCAAATGTTTTCACATTAGTCCGCTTTTCTGATTTTGCTCCGTAAATTACAGCAACTATAACACCTATTAACATTATAATGGGCCAAAGAATTAATACTGATCCTAAATCAGATTTAGTTACAATAAATATATAGTTTAAAATTAACGCAACAGAAATAAGACTTCCCCAGAAAATGTAATAAAAGCCGTTTTCGAAATTAATTTTTCTGCTGTCATCCATTATTTTTTTAATGACAGCAAGTTGTTCTTTTGCTTCTGTATTTTCCATNNTTTATTTCTATTTTTACAAAGTACTTTAAAAAATAAAGTGCTTTGTAAAACTAACACAAATTTTATTTTATGTCAAGAATAAAAAAATCCCGTAAAGAAAATTCTTTACGGGATTAAGATTAAAAATAATTATGAATAATTTTTACTGACCCTGGGCAAGTGAATAGCCGGGCTTTCCGTCGAAGTAATATAAGTTTTCTGTTTTTATAAAATCGATTCCTGCTTTATCGGCATTCTCGAGTAATTTCGCAATGTCTTTATGTGAAATCGGTTTGGTTTTATCTTTTGTTTCATATCTGCATCTGTAATGATCTACTCTTAATGGTTCAACAATTCCTTTGGGCCAAACTTTAACACCTCTGTTGGAAACAACTACTAATTCAAGAGAATCAGGTTTTATTTCTTTTAATTTATTGGCAAGTAAATCCATATCTTCAGTTGTGCTCCACTGAACAAACATATCAACACCTATTAAATCTTTTTTCTCATCCGGTCTTTTTGTCATTTTGGCTTCAACTTCTGTCAAAGGATCTGACTTCGCAAAATACTGAACAGGTCTGAGAATTTTTGGATTATCTCCGAGTCTTGCTATAACTTCCTGTGCAAATTCTTTTGTACCTACAAGTTTTTTACTTACATCTTCTTTGAATATATCGTAAGTATGAATTCCATCCTCAATTGTTTTCAGCCATGCGTTATGAACTTTTGAAGCAACATCAAATTGTTTTATATGTGCCATCATCATAACACCGGCAAGTAATAAGCCAGAAGGATTTGCAAGATTTTTTCCTGCTCTTCTCGGTGCAGAACCGTGAATCGCTTCAAACATTGAACATCTCACACCAATATTTGCTGACCCTGCAAGACCAACAGAACCTGTCATCTGTGCTGCTACGTCCGATAAAATATCTCCGTATAAATTTTCCATTACGATAACTTCAAAATCTTCAGGACTTGTTGCAAGTTTTGCCGCACCGATATCAACTATCCATGTCTCTTTTGTTAAATCAGGATATTCTTCTCCTATCTCATCAAATAATTTGTGAAATAAACCGTCAGTAATTTTCATTATGTTGTCTTTCACAAAACAAGTAACTTTTTTCTTATAGTTTGCTCTTGCATATTCAAACGCATATCTGATAATTCTCTCTGTTCCCGGATAAGTAATAAGTTTTAAACACTGAGTTACATCCTGAGTTTGTCTGTGTTCAATCCCCGCATATAAATCTTCTTCGTTTTCTCTGATGATTGTTACATCCATAACGGGATGTTTTGTCTGAACAAAAGGTGCATAAGAAACGCATGGACGGACATTAGCAAACTGACCTAAAGTTTTTCTTGTAGTAACGTTAAGACTTTTAAATCCGCCACCTTGTGGTGTTGTGATTGGGGCTTTATAAAATACTTTTGTTTTTAATAATGATTCCCATGATGAGTCTTCAATTCCTGCTGAGTTACCTTTTAAATAAACTTTCTCACCTATTTCAATAACTTCTATATCTATTTTTGCTCCGGCAGCCTGAAGGATATCTAAAGATGCTGACATAATTTCCGGACCTATTCCGTCCCCGTATGCAACGGTAATTGGTGTATTTTTTGACATTTTATCTGATTAAAATTTGGAAACCAATAAAATAACTAAATAATATCTCAATTTAAATGTAGTTAACCGGTATTAACTCCTCTTTTTAAATACAAACTTTCTGAAGAATGAATAAATTATATAAATGAAAAATCCTAAAATAAATAAGAGAATTAACAAACTGTATATTCCCTGAGAAACGGGTAACTTACTTCCGGATTCATTGAATAAAGTTAGATTACTTTCATTAGTATCAAGTCCCATTATTGACAACTCATTTTTTACGTAATCCGACTGAGGTGTGAACTGATTTGCTTCAATAAATCCTGTTCCCATTATATTTTTTCCGGTTGAATCATATATAATTGCCGATCCATCCCAGTGAAAATTATTTGTTATATCTACGCTTAACGAATTTTTAAACTTGGTGCCGTCAATTATAAACGTTCCATCCTGTGTTGACAGTTTATATTTAATCGGGAAAATAATTCCTTCTCTTACGACTGTATCTATAACTTCACCCGTTCCGTTTAACGACCATATAATCTGATCAGGTCCGTATCTGTTTATAGTTGTGTTAAACTGTGTACCGGGAATTAAAACTTTATCAAGCGGAAAAAAATTATAAATCATATATTGAAGACTATCGTTCAAGTGTAAATTAATCCAGACATATTTACCAAGACCTGTTGCAGTTGATTTAAACATACCGAACGTGTTATTCAATAAAGCCAATGAAACCGTTGAGACAAAACCATTTGCCCATTGTCTATCAATCCAACCCGTACCGTTTTTATAAGCAGTTGTTGAATCATTAATTGTAAGTGAGCCGTTAGTTCTCATCTGAGTATATGAGAGATATAACGTTCCTGCTCCTCCTTCACAAGGAGCACATCCTTCCTTTCCGTTAAAAAAAGGTTGCCGTACAGAATTCATATTTACTGCGATACCGCTTGTTTTATTTGACTTTGACGAATCGTTTAACTTAGTTTCATTTCTGAATGTCGAATAAATTTCAATATTCTTTGAAGTGTTAAATGAAAAATTACAAGTCCACCCTTCAGGTAAATCCAAAGCAGAAAATTTAAAAACAGAATCATTCGTGATATCATACTCACCTCTGCATACTTTGAATGGTGAATATTCCCATTGGTCACCTTTGCCAACTCCGGTTGAAATAAAATAATAAGTAGTAGAACCCATTGGTAAATTTAATTCTTTGGATAACTCAGGATTTAATAAATCAATTCTGAAAAGATAAAACATATAAGATGCAGTTTCACCGAGTGAATCTACAAACGTTCCGTAAATCCAAAACCATCCGAATGTTCCCTGCTGAAACTGAAAAGAAGTATAAACTGAAGTTGGATTTTTTAACGGCTCAAGACGATACATTCCTAAATCGGTATTTGGAGTAAATGCCGATAACATTATCAGTTCTTCATCAGTTGCCGAACTTAATTTCGATTTTATTAACTCCATTTTATCCTTATTATAAGGATTTAAAAAAGATGAATTATTTTCAATGTATTCTAATCTTTTAGGCAGAATTTCTCTTAATTTTGAGAATTCTAAAGAAGTGTATTTTCCGGGTTTGAGAACTGTAGATTGGACATCAGTAAGAACAGGAGAAGTTTTATAATTTAAGAAATAAATTATAACAATAAAAAGAACAATAAAAAACAAAGTTTTTATTATTTTCATAATTGTGATTTTAAGTATAGAATGTAATCAAACAATTATAAATAAAAACTGAAAAAACAAGTATTTAAAGAGTAAATTAAATTGGATTTATAAATTGAGTGGGAAAAAAAAGGAGGGATCGCAGATTTTTCGTTAAATTAAATTATACCCCGCCATGAAATATGAATTTAGATTAAGGAAGGAATGAATCAGTCCGAAGACTGACTATTCTTACTTATTGTTTTGGTAAAACCAGAGATTGGTTTGCCCTACTAAAATCTGCGATCTAATACAAACTTCTAAAAAAAAATTTTTAAATGCAATATAAAAAAAAATAAAATTTTAATTTTCTTCCTGAACCGTCTCTATATTGTATTCAATATTGAAAAGGAATTTTGCTTTTGGGTTATTCATCATTGCTTTTTCAATCTGATATGGAGATTCTGACATAAAAACGAGGTTATTATGTTTATCTTTAAATAAATTATTTGATCTGAAAGTCAGCAATTCGTTAATATCGCTGTCATCATCATAAATCACCCAACATGCTTTATGATAATTTACAGGTGTGAATTTACAATCAACTCCGTATTCATTTTGCAGTCTGTATTGAATAACATCAAACTGAAGTTCACCGACGGTTCCGACAATTTTTCTGTTTCCATGATATTGAATAAATACCTGAGCAAGTCCTTCATCTGTTAAATGTAAAATTCCTTTATCCATTTGTTTAGATTTGAAAGGATCATTAAGTCGCAGTTCTTTAAAAATTTCAGGAGAAAATGTAGGAATACCTTTGAACATAAATTTTTCACCTTCAGTTAAAGTATCACCGATTTTAAAAATACCTGAATCATACAACCCGACAACTTCACCGGGAAATGCTTCTTCAATTAATTTTTTATCAGACGCCATAAAAACAGCAGGATTAGCAAACTTTATATCACGGTCAAGTCTGACATGATGATAAAATTTATTTCTTTCAAATTTACCTGAGCAAACTCTGAGGAAAGCAATTCTATCGCGGTGTTTTGGATTTAAGTTTGCATGAATTTTAAAAACAAAACCTGAAAATTTTTCATCAGTAGAATCAACATATCCGGAAGTAGTTTCTCTTGCTTTTGGAGTCGGTGCAATATTGATGAAACTATCGAGCAATTCTTTAACACCGAAATTATTTAAAGCACTTCCGAAATAAACCGGTGCGACAGTTCCCGACAAATACTCTTCAAGTTCAAATTTTCCATACACGCCTTCCACAAGTTCAAGATCTTTTTTTAATTTTTCTGTCGAATCTCCGAGAATTACTGACAATCTGTCATCGTTCATATCAGTGAAAGTCTCCACATCTTTTTCAACTTTTTGTTTATTTGAAATGAAATAATTAAATGTATTTTCATAAATATTATAAACTCCTTTAAAACCTGAGCCAATACCTACGGGCCATGAGAGCGGCTTAACCTTTATATCAAGTTTCTCTTCAATTTCATCAAGCAGTTCAAAAGGATTTCTACCTTCACGGTCGAGTTTATTTATAAAAATTATCACGGGAGTATTTCTCATTCTGCAAACATTCATTAGTTTTTCAGTTTGCTCTTCCACACCTTTCACACAGTCAATAACGAGTATTACACTTTCAACCGCAGTAAGGGTTCTGTATGTATCTTCCGCGAAATCTTTATGTCCCGGAGTATCAAGCAGGTTAATGTTAAATCCGTTATAATTGAAATTCATAACAGAGGTCGTAACGGAAATACCTCTTTGTTTTTCTATTTCGAGAAAATCTGAAATGGTAGTTTTTTTAATTTTGTTTGATTTTACCGCACCGGCAATTTGAATTGCTCCACCGAACAAAAGTAATTTTTCAGTGAGCGTTGTTTTACCCGCATCCGGATGGCTAATTATAGTAAAAGTTTTTGTATTTTTTATTTTATCGTTAAGTAAATCAGACATAGTTATTTTAAATTGAAAAAAGTAAAATTAAATTAAATTTAAATTGAGAATTTAATTGAGAAAACGAAATCTGTTAGAGGAAGTTCTTTAGTAATGGCATTTACAAATATAACTTAAGCGGAATCAATTTATTAGTCAGAATGTAAGGGAAAATAAATAAATGAGTATATCTGTCCAAATCGATTAATAACTTCACCACGAATCCGACATAATGGGATTCGTGGTGAATTAATTCTTCGTGATATTCATTCTAATTTGGCGGGGTTTTTGATTTAACAATCAGTTCACTACTCCAACTTTTTTCTTAATTGAATTCACTTTTAATAAAATAAATACAATCAATAGAATTGCAACGGCAACTAAAACGATTATCCATAACATTCCTGCTCCTGATGAACTCTCATCAGCAACCACTGTTACAACACCTTTCATATAAATATGCGGTGCACATAAATAATTATATGCTCCTGTCTTATCAAGTTTTACTTTGAATGATTCGGCATGTCCCAAGAGCGGTGAATTAAATGGTGCCGGTGCATCATAAGTGGTCGCTGTATGTATTCCTGAAAATTCACCTTCCATATATGTGAATACATCTTCGTTTTGAAATGTCACAGTAGTACCCTGATGAACTTTAATTGACTTAGGAAAAAAACTGTTTCCGATTATTTTAACCATAACATCTTTTACTTCAGGTCCATATTCGACTACAGGATCTATATCAGGTGTTCCCGGTTCAAAAGGTGCAACTACTCTTATAATTTTTGATTTTATTTCATCAAATTCTTTCTTTTCATATTTAGGACCTTCAGAAGTAACAACAACAGGAGTCTGAGCATTTTTGTCACACATTAATAAACCAATTGCACCTCTATCCGCAGCACTTACCGCGTGATCAAGCATTGTATAAGCACCTTCATCCGGTGGCATTCTGAATTCGATAACCCATGAATCAGATGGACCTGATGTAACAGTCTGTCCGCCTGCCTGAGGTAAATCAGGATTTCCCTGCCAATATACAAAATCCCACATTATGCCGACTATATGAAAAGTTGAAACTTTATTAGGACCAACATTAAGATAATTAATTCTTACGTAATCACCCGGTTTTGCTTTGATTGGTTGCTCTACATATCTGAAAAGTTTTCCGTTCCAAAGAGTATAAATCGGATTTCCGTCAATAGCATCTTTTCCGCTTGAATAAATTTCATGTTGTAATAAATAAATTTCAACGTCAGGTTTTTTATTCAGTAACTGTTCAAGTTTATATTGTTTCTTTGGTTTAACAGTCATCATTCCATATTGACCAAAAAGAATGTGCATTGGTATTCCGTGTCCACCCGGAGCACAGTGATACATATATACTCCCGGCCTTGAGGCTTTAAACAACATTGATTTAGTTTCACCTGCGTAAATTTTTCCAAGATATTTTGAAGTTTGAGTTGAAGCAGAGTGAATTGAAGCACCATGAGGAATTGTACCTTTATTTACGACTATGAACTCAACGATATCACCTTCATTCACAACTATATTAGGTCCGGGAATATTTCCGTCAATCACAAACCCTTTGAACATCACGCCTGCACCGAGATATGCCTCTCCTTCGGAGAGTTCGATCGTAACGGATACGTCCGGTTTTATATTTTCATTTTGCGGAACGAAACTTGAGGTCGGAATAGACAATCCGTTATCTCTGTTGATTACTTCTATAAACTTTGTATCGTTGGTTTTATTTTGTGCTTTTAAATTTGTAAGTGAAAAAAACATAAACACTGAGACTGTTAAATAAATTATCTTTTTAATTTGTAAGGTTTTCATTTTTTCTTAGTTTAATTTCTTTAAAATTTTAAATCATAAAATTACATATACCATAACCACACGTGAACAAACATTTTGATTTTATCAAATAAGGAGACTGAATTTTCTTTATCAGTTTTTACTTCTGCAACTTGTTTTGTTTCAGGTATCATATCAGACTGACCTTTATATACAACTGGAGAGGAAATATATTGATTTGAATCAGTTTGGTTTTCAATTGCTTTGAGCAATTCCTTTGCACCGAGTGAATTTTTTCTTTCGTTCATCAGTTGATTTCTGAAATCTTCATTACACTTCGGACATGCTAATACTTCACTGGAATATAAAAATGATATAGTAATTAATGTTAAGGATGCGAGTAATATTTTAAGTGTTTTCATAATTTTAAATTAAAAGTAATACGATTATAATTAACAACATAAATAACGCTGAACTTAGTAATAAATTTAAGTTTTTTAAATCAGAACTGATTCCCGCTGATAAATAAATTGAATTTCCTGAAAATGCTATTGGTATTGAAATAACTTCATTTGATGGTAGAGTTAGTTCAGCGGGTTTGCTGAAAATCAGATTTCCAAAGATTAATGCAAAGAGGATAAATACAGCCACAAGTAACCATTCAGTATAAACTTTCATATCCATTCCGCCGGAACCGGAAACTGTTTGAGAAACTGACTGTGAGAATAAATCCTGAACGCTGATAACTGAAACTAATAGGATAAATGTTATTAACTTTTTCATCTTTTTTTAATATAAAATTAATGAAAATGAACAGTTAAAGTCTTTGACTTATGTCAAAAGATTGGAAAATATAAATTCGGCTAATTCGTGAAATCATGTACCGACTTAGCGGGATTCGAGGTGAAGTATTTTATTTTTGAACGGTTGCGGAGTATAATGATTAACTAAATCAGTTATGACATAATATATTTTCTATCTGACGTAAATCATTCGTTTAGTTTCTTTAAAGTCCGGAGTTTGAAGTGTATAGAAATATACTCCTGAACTTAAGTTAGCAGCATTAAACTGAAATTCATATTCACCAGCATCCAACTCTTCATTTACAAGAGTTCCCACTTCCCTTCCGGTGACATCATAAATTTTCAGTTTCACAAAAGACTGCGAAGGTAAATCAAATCCAATTATTGTAGATGGATTAAAAGGATTAGGAAAATTTTGTTTAAGTTCATAATTATCGGGAACATCAAAATTAGAAAATGCGAGATTTAAAGTTTCAACTCTTTCCCAGATACTTCTTCCATAAGAAGCCGCGGCAACAACAAACTTTCCGTTCGCATTCCGGTATGAACTCATTTCAGTTATAATGTTTGCATCAGGCATTCCTGAATTCCAAAGGAACCAGTTCTCACCTCCGTTCATTGTTTTATAACATCCCATTTCCGTTCCTAAGTAAAGTATGTTATCATTCTTATCAAACGTAACTAAATCAGATACGGGGACATTCGGAAGGTTACCTGAAATATTCACCCAGTTATTTCCTCTGTCTGTAGTTTTAAAAACTTTATTACCTGCTGATAATCCGTTTATCACCGCATAAGCGATTTTAAAATTATCTCTGTGCATTATAACATTTCTTACGGAAATACCCGCAGGAAGTGTATTTGAAACTTCAGCAAAATCATTATCGCCAATTTTTAATCTAAGTCTTTTACCCGCATCTGCGGAATTTAAACATACATACATATGAGAAATTTTTCTGTAAGTTGTTACTGAAAAATTATTTACGTTAACAGGAAATGCCGTTGCATTCAATACCGACCAGTTTGAACCGTGATTGGTTGATTGATAAATATGTAAATTAGAATTAGTATAAACAAAAGAAGAAGAAAATCTGTCTGTTCTGATTTTAGGATTATATTGTTGTGAAGGTTCAAGCCCGGCGTTTATCGCTGACCAGGTTAAACCGGAGTTTGAAGATACAAATCTTCCGAACGAAATAGGTCCTCCGAGAATTCCAAAAATTCCATAAAGATAACTTGTGTCGTATGAATTATATGCAGTGTTTGATCCGTCCCCACCGCCGCCAAATATTGTGAACTTCCATTCTGTGCCACCATTGGTAGTGATAAGCAATGCATTATCTTGAGAAGCACCTGCAATTTTTTTATGATCTTTAGGATTTATACTGAAACCAAAAAACTGTGTGACAGGTAATTTATTTTTAGCAGTTGAAAAAGTTACTCCGTTATCTGAAGATAAAGAAATTCCGCCGTCATGACCAATACACACTTCAGAACCATCCTGTTTCCATGCGACCACGTGATGATCAACGTGTATATTTGGATTATCAGCGAACTCAATTTTTGACCAAGTTGCACCCCCTGTTGAACTTTTCCATAACCATAATCCGCCGGCAAAAATCATATTCGGATTTACAGGGCTTACTCCAAGCGAACTGACATACCAACCAATACCATCAACAATATCATTATTAGGAGAAACATTCGCCCAGTTCACTCCACCGTTTGCTGTTTTATAAATTCCCTTAAAAGTATCATCATCATCATTTGTCATCATAACATATAAAATTTCCGGATTCCCCGCAAAGATTGAAATGAGAACTCTTCCGACATTATTTCCAGAAGGAATTTGACCTGTTAAACGTGTCCAGTTAGTTCCTGAATTTGTAGATTTATACACTCCACCATTACCCGAACTATTATCCCAATATCCACAATAGACAATTTCCGGATTTTGTGAATTGATAGCCACATCAGAAATTTCTCCTGACATAAACTTAGTCCAGGTTAATCCGGCATCATCAGATCTGTAATAACCTGATTTTGTTGCAGCATGAACTGTATTTGAATTTGCAAACCTTATTTTATAAAATGACGATGGATTATCTCCCGCCATTGAAATATGATTCCAGGTCTGACCTTTGTCAGTTGATCGCCAAAGACCTGTGCCTGATCTTCTGAATGGCTCACCTGTTCCAAGAATTATTAAGTTTTGATTTCCGGGTTGAAAATCGAATGAACCTGTATTTTGAGATGTTACAGATTCTGAAATTGGATTATAGGAATTGCTGTCAATTTCCCAAAGACCACCTGAAGCAGCACCTACATAAATTTTATTATCAGAGCCAAACCTGACATCACGAACTCTGCCTGAAAATATTGTATTAGGATTTACATAGTTAACATAATTTCCGTAAGGACCGATACAAACCCAATGGCTATCCTGGTTATCACCTGCGATATTTTCGCCGGGTAATTTTTTCACTTCATTCCAGATATTTATAAGTTGAGAAGTTTCGAGATTTGCTGAATAAGGTTTATGCCAGTCAGCAAAAAATACATCTTCCACTTTGGGATTTGCGATTTCCTGTGTTGAGTTTTTTTCAGGTGAGAATTTATTTGTGGAGAAAAAATTTATTGATATAAAAGAAATGAGAATGAGAAAAACTACAAGAAAAGAAATTTTAAAAAATAATTTCATATTAAGATTTTAAAACTGAATGATACTTCTTAACTTATTTATAAGCGAACTATTATTCAAGGAAATTAATTGATAAATAAGTTTTATTACTATGTTAATTTTTGAACATAGTAATCCTGTGTACAATTTTTTTTAGAATAAAATTGTTAGGATTTTTTAAGTTTATGAAATTTTATTTTCCTGTAACAATATTTACAGCGTCGAGAGCAAATTTATTAAGTGAATAACCTTGAGTATATAAATCTTTTATATACCAGAAATTACAAGCAGCGAAAACTGTAACACCATTTTCAGGATTATGTCTGAGAACATTCAGGTATGCATTATGAGCACCGTCGTGTCCATAGCCAAGCCCTTGATTTACGGTCAATCCAAGTCCGTATAAATTCTGAACTTTATCACCCGGTTTCATCTGAATCATTTTTTCTATACTTTTTGGAGAAACACCTGCTTTGCCCGTAATGAGTAACCTCATCCATTTAGAAATTTCTTCAGGTGAAGAAATAATATTTCCATCGGCTACATTTGGCGACATATTATCAATAGTTGTGTT
The DNA here is from genome assembly GCA_003519545.1 of Bacteroidota bacterium. Classification (GTDB taxonomy): domain Bacteria; phylum Bacteroidota; class Ignavibacteria; order Tepidaquicellales; family Tepidaquicellaceae; genus UBA9002. Next base: position 1,090 of record DOWN01000345.1, on the reverse strand, counting down.
GATTGAATTTCCGTCAATTTGAAAATAACTTTGAATATTAGGTTCAGGAATTTGAGTATCAGTTCCTTTCCAGATGGAGTATGCTTTTATATCTAACTTATCGAAAAAATTCTTCTCAATGAATTCAGAATAAGTAAGCCCTGAAACACGTTCAATAATTTTTCCGAGAATATGATATCCTGTATTTGAGTAATGAAAACCTTCTCCCGGTTCAAAGTAATAAAGTTTATTTTTAGCAACGATACCTGTGAGTTCATCAAAATCAAAAGTATGAAGTGAATCTTTTAGAGTTTCCATAATATACATAGGGTATGTAATTCCTGCATAAGGTTCTTTGATGGAATCGGGAATTGCTGTATTAGTCACATCAAAAACACCTGCTCTGTGACCGAGAAGCATTTCAATTGTGATTTTATTTTTGAAAGGCAGATCATAGTTTTCATCATCAGGGACATAAGATTTATCAGTGCCGGGAATTTTATTGGTGATGACATCAGCAATATCTAATAGACCTTCATCATACAGTTTCATAATAGAAGCAGCAGTAAAAGTTTTTGTGATGCTTGCTAAACGGAGATTTGAAAGTGGTGTTATGTCTTGATTCAATCCGCTATAAACCAAATAGGTTTCATCAGGAGTATTAATGTAAATATAAAAACCTCCTTGTTTCACATCCATATTTTGTCTGTAATAATTTGTAACGCTATCGGCAAGAGACTTTAGCTTTTCAAGTTTAGCCGTATATTCCTGAGCAGAAATTTCAGAAGCAGAGACAAAAGATAAAATCAAAAAAACAGTAACAAAAAATTTGAGGAAATTTTTCATATTAAGAGATTAAAATTTTTTAGAGAATTGATTTATAGCAAAACATAATAAATGTAAAATAA
>DOWN01000345.1:0-152 GCA_003519545.1 Bacteroidota bacterium | reverse complement strand
AAACATAATAAATGTAAAATAATCATTTTAAATTAAAAGAATAAGATTAGAATAATTGGGATAATTCAAAAGGGTTCACATCTTTATTTAAACAAAAAAACTTAACCACGAATTAACAAAAGAAACTCTACCACGAATCCCGCCAAGTCGGG
>DOWN01000155.1 GCA_003519545.1 Bacteroidota bacterium | reverse complement strand
TTTCTCCAGATGCTGAAATTATCAAAGATACTTTCGGCAATTCTTCGTTGCTTTCAATTTTATGATTCAATCTGACAATTGCATTTTTAGGTAAAGGGAAAAATTTTTTTAAAAATCCGATTTTATTAATTAATGTAATAAGAATACCATATCCCGCATAAGAATAAAAAATAATAAATAAAAATACCCAGAATATTATTTCAAGGATTAACATTTATTTTATTCCCTTTTAATTCCTACCAAAGTGACATCATCATCATAATTATTACCTGTGTATTCTATAAAATTTCTTTTGAGTAAATCAAATTTATAAATATCGTCAGATTTAGATTTCAAATTTTCAATAATGTTATTCATTCCGAAAGATTTGCCTTCAGAATTTCTTGAATCAACTACACCATCAGTAAATACTATTAATTCATCTTTTGGCTCCATAGGTATCACGATATTATCATAATCACCGTCTTCGGATATACCAAGTAATAAACCTGATGATTCAAACTGTTCAATTTCACCTGAGTTATTTTTATACAATAAGACTGATAAATCACCTGCTCCGCTATATTGAACTGTATTGTTTAAATTATCAATTATCAGACATGTAACAGTACTAAATATTTCAGAAACTTTTGCATCTTTATATATTGCGGAATTAACATTAGTCATAATTCCGCCTGCAGTAATATTTCCGAGACTATTAATTGCAACCCTTATAGCACTTCGCAGATATCCGATAAAAGAAAAAGTAAAAAACCAAGCCCCCCATTGTTTACCCATCACATCACCAACAATAACTACCATTCTGTTATCATCAACCTGAATATAATCAAGAAAATCGCCTCCGGGCATTCCTTTATAAGGAATATTCAGTTGATTTACCGCATAACCTTTAATTTGTTTTGCTTTGTCAGGAACAACTTCAATAGCGACAGATGAAGCGACTTGCTGAAGTTCCATGATTGATTTTTTTCTCTCTTTACTTATCGTATCTAAAATATTTTTAACTTTAATTGCTATAAGTTTTGGGTTTTGTGCTTTGGATATAAAATCTTTAATATCCATATCATAACCTTCAAGAATCGCACTTTCTTCATCAATTGAAGTTAAAAATACAAAAGGAATTTCTTTTAAATAGTTATCATCAAGCAGCATTTTACGGAATTCAAAACCGCTTACATCAGGCATCATTAAATCCGATAAAATTAAATCAGGTTTTAAAGTCTTAACTTTATTTAAAGCATCTTCAGCATTGGAGGCTTTTATTGGTTCCATTCCACTTCTCTCAAGTGTAGAAGCAATCATTGTTTGCAGTAAAGGATCATCATCGAGAATCAAAACTTTATACTTTTCATTATCAATATTATATTCAAGTTTTTGTCTTAGACTGAATTGTTTATAAATTTCAACTCTCTTTAAAAGTGATTTCACTTTAAGCAGTAGAGAATCAACATCAACCGGTTTAGTAATGTAATCATCTGCTCCCATATTCAATGCTTTATTCTTATCTTCAATTGAATCTCTCGACGATACAAAAATAAAAGGTAATGCTTTATATTTTTCTTCTGATCTGACTAAATTGCAAAACTCATAACCGTCCATATCATCCATTTCAATATCGCACAGAACTAAATCAACATTATTATCATGCAAAAGTTTTAAAGCATCAGATGCTTTATCAGTTTGAATTATTTCAAAACCATTTTTTTCCAAATGTTTTGTAATAATTTTTCTGGTAACAATATCATCATCAATTACAAGTATCTCTTTGGTATTTACCGACATAAAATTTTTTTAAAATTAATAACCTAATAAATAATCAATTACTTTACTTACTTTATCAGAATTTGGAAGCATTTCCGCTTCCAGATAAGTATTCAATGGAACAGCAGGAACATTGACTGAACCAATAAATTCAACAGGAGCATCAAGATATTGAAAACAATTTTTAGAAATTCTTCCTGCAAGTGACTCTGCAAATGAATTTAAAATCTGTTCCTCTGTTAACACAAGACATTTACCATGTCTTTTTACAGATTCATATATTGCTTGTTCATCTATAGGATTCAAAGTTCTTAAATCAAGAATTTCAACACTACCATTAAATTTTTTTGAGGCATTCAATGCCCAGTGAACTCCCATTCCATATGTAATTATTACGACTGAATTTCCCGATTCAATTTCTTTTTCATCAGCATTTTTAAAAATTCTTGCTTTACCAAATGGTATTATATAATATTCATCCGGTTCAATAGTTTTTGCAGCATCAGTTCCGGGAACCTTGCTCCAGTATAAACCTTTATGTTCAAACATAATCACAGGATTCGGATCATAAAAAGCCGATTTCATTAATCCTTTCATATCAGCAGAGTTTGAAGGATAAGCAATTTTAATTCCTCTTATCGGTAAAAAACTTGACTCAATGCAATCAGAATGATAAGGTCCTCCGCTGCCATAAGCACCAACAGGAATTCTAATTACAGAAGATACAGGAAATTTTCCACAACTTAAATAACAGGATTTTGAAAGTTCTACAACAAGTTGATTCATTCCTGCCCAAGCATAATCGGCAAACTGAATCTCCACAATTGGTTTCACTCCAACGGCACTCATACCTGCAGTCGAACCTACTATATATGCTTCCTGAATTGGTGTATTAAATACTCTGTTGTCTCCATACTTCTGAGCAAGTGTTGCGGCTTCTCTGAAAACACCTCCAAGTCTTTTACCGACATCCTGTCCATATAAAATTGATTCGGGATGTTTTTTCATTAATTCATCAATTGCATGCAAAGCCGAATCAACCATTATTACAGGTTCAGTTTTTCCCTTTGGTTCACGTTCTCCTGTTTCTTCTGTAACAGGAGTTTCAGCAAATTCATATAAATATAAACTGCTTACATCCGGATCTTTTGCCGCAACCGCTTTTCCAAAATCAGATTTTACTTTTTCCTTTGCTGAATTTTCAATTTCGGAAAGCGTGTTGTCATCTACTCCTAAATCAATCAAAACATTTCTGAGTTTTGGAACAGGATCATCTTTATAATGTTCTTTTAAATCTTTCTCAGATCTATACCATTCTTTTCTAACTCCTGAAGTGTGATGTCCTAATAAAGGCACACTCGCATGTAAAAGCACTGGGCTTCTTTTTCTTCTTATGAAATCAAAAATTTCTTTTATTTTTTGATACGACTCTAAATAATTTGAACCGTCAACTTTCTCTCTTTTCATTCCTTTAAAACCTGCCGCAAATTCATAAGCATTCATTGCTCTCATTTCATTCTCGTAAGCAGAAATTCCCCATTTATTATCCTGAATAAAATATAATATAGGAAGTTTTTTTAAAACAGCCATTTGAAAGGCTTCAGAAACTTCACCCTCTGTTACTGAACCATCTCCGAGTGAACAAACTACTACAGGATAATTATTATCTTTAAGTTGACCGGATTTTTCAAGATATGAAATTCCATGAGCCATACCTGTTGCCGGAATTGCCTGCATACCCGTTGCTGATGACTGATGTGGTATTGTTGGGAAACCTTTTTTCTTAACTGAAGGATGATTGTAATAACTTCTCCCTCCTGAAAAAGGATCATCTGCTTTAGCAAGCAACTGTAACATTAATTCATAAGGCTGAAAACCTAACCCGAGCATAATAGATTCATCACGATAATATGGTGATAGATAATCATATTCTTTTAAATGATTTGCTAATGCAAGTTGAACCGCTTCATGCCCGCGTGAAGTTGAATGAACATATTTACATATTTGTCTGTTCTCATCATAAGTCTCTGCCATATTAACGGCAAGATTCATTTTATAATAAGTGTCTTTTAATAATTCAATATCAATATCTGACATTAAACTGAAATCCTTTCATTTATATATTTTCTTGATAAATAAACTGTTAAAATTACTATTAAAAATAATAACACACCATATACAGCACCTATACCTGTATTATACATTCTGAGTTGAGAATAAATTTCAATTGATACTGTTCTCGTATTATAAGTATAAAGTAAAATTGTCGAAACAAATTCACCCATTGAATTTATAAAAACAAGTAATGAACCATTTATAATAGATGGAAGCAATAATGGTAATGTTAATTTAAAAAAAGTTTTTGATTTGCCGGCACCGAGAGAATAAGATGCATCACGAAGATTCGTATCAAAATTTTTTATTCCTGATAAAACCGACTGTGTATAAACCGGTATATTTCTTATTGTATAAGCCAAAGGCAATATGATAAAAGTCCCAATGATCGAAGTAAATGTAAATATATTAAAAGAATTAAAACTTAATATTAACATAATTGCAATTACTGTCCCGGGGATTCCGTATGGTAACGAAATAAATATTTCTATAAGTTTATTGAATTTATTTTTTCCTTCTGAAATTCTTAACGATGATAATGTGCCGAGCAATAGACAAATAATCACTGTTATCAGAGCCATATAAAAACTGTTAAGAAATGGTTTGTAAATTCCTTCTTCGGAAAATAATTTAATATAATTCTGCAATGTCAGTGATTCATTAAATATATTTCTCAGCAATGCACCTTCAGGTATAAA
>DOWN01000201.1 GCA_003519545.1 Bacteroidota bacterium | reverse complement strand
AAATACAAGAAGTTTAAATTTTGAATGTGGAGGTTATGTAACAGGATTATATGTTGGAAAAAATACGACGAATAATCTAAATCAACAAATTTTATATGCCAAGACTGATATCGGAGGAGTTTATAGATCATCAAATAACGGAACGAACTGGATTAATATTTCTTCAAATATTCCACTCAGCCCTGATTCAAAAGGATTAATGAAAACTGAACTTATAACTCAGGGATTTTCAGTTAATCCGGATAATCCGAATGAGATAATTTTATGCTGGGGAGATAATAATACAGATGGTTCGATATATGAATATCGGCAGATTTGGAGAAGCAGTAATGGAGGTCAAAATTGGATTTTACCAACTCCTGGTTCTATTTCAGAAGGAGTTAATTTCTGGGGCGATAACTTTGATATTAAAACCGGAGGAGAATGTATAATTTATAATCCGATAAAGAATATCACAACTGATAAATTTGACCGAATCATAATGGGAGGGAAAGCAAAACCAGATCAAAACGGAAATGTTACTTATTTATTTTTTAGCGAAAACAGCGGAGCTACCTGGACAACAAAAACTTTGACAAATTCAATAAAAGGAGAAACTGTAATATCGATTGCAATGCACAAAGATTTTCCAGATGAAATTTGGGTAGGCACAACTCATGCTTTATACCGCTCAACTAACTATGGTAACTCATGGACAAGATGGACGCAATTTACAGACGGTTCGGGAACATATAATTTAAATTATTCGAGACGAATATTACTTAGAAATAAAAATGGTAGTGTAATGGCGTTCATAGCACATTCAAACGGTATAAACAATCATGGAATAACTCGGTTTCATAACGGTAATTGGAAAAATTTGATGAGCGATTTTAATTCAGGAATTACAACACCTCCAGGGAGTAATAACAATTTTTCAACCTTAATGTTCATAGATGGAGATGAAAACAAACTTTTAGCAGGAAGGTTAGGAAGACCAATAAGAATGACAACAAATGATGGAGATAACTGGTCAGGACCAAATGGAGGTCAATTTTTATTTTATCAGTTTAATGATAATACTTATCCAAATCACCAGATATTTGAAAATTTTGCATTTACAGGATTAAGCCATATAGTTCAGAATTTAAATAAACCGGAATGGTTTAATAACTGGTATGTATCAGGAGGAGCAGGTGCACGGAAATCTACAAATGCAGGAGCTAACTGGAGTTATATGACATCCGGAATGAATATGCCTGTCGTATATGATATATCCTTTGAACCCGGAATCTACAGTTATATTCAAACTCCAATTTCAGATTGGACAAACGGAGTATTGGGATATAACGGATCAAAAACAAATCAAAAACTTAGTTATGATAGGCATGGAACTCAACTTGACCTTTGCTTAACCGAAATAGATGATACTTATATACCAAATGTTTCAAGAGCGTTGGTATCACCTTATGCAACTTCATACAGTTATAACATTGGGGGTGATGTTTATTATAACAGAGCAAAAATGTATAGGAGAAAAATTGATGGTGGCAATGTAGATTATCAACAAATGTGTGTAAATGCTCCATGGTTAAATCGTGAAGATAGGGTATTAACTGATGGTTTAGTATATTTAAGTCCATTTGATAATGCTTCTAACAATAAAGATAGATTTATCGTGTTATTAGGAAAAAGTTCTGATAAAGCGGCAATAGGAACTACAGGAAATGAAGATTTAGGAATATATTGGGGAGATTATAATAGAGCTACAAATGATTATTCTTTTTCTTATGCTGATTTTGATGGACCGAATGGTGAAGATCAAAGTTCACAGGAAGCGTATGAAAACTCACTTATGCCTACGCTTGGAAATTATACAGGAACGGTTGGACAATTATTTTCTTATCAGGTTAACTTAGCTCATGGACCTAAGTTTGGAAGTGGTTCTAATGCTGTTTTTAGGAAATATTTATACTTAGAAAGTCAACAAGGAGTTGAGAACAGTGGTGGGTTATTTGTTAGTGATGCTAATGGAGTAAACTGGCAAAGGAAAAGTAATGTTGTGGAGTCAGGGACTTATAAAGACGAAGGATGTATGAAATATACTAATTATAATAAATTATTTATTGCAATAAAAAACAGAGGTCTATATTACACAAATGATCCAGGATTGAACGGTAACTGGCCATCACAATTTACAAAAGATCCTACTTTTAAATCCGCCCTACAAGTTGAAGCTGCTCAAGTTCTTGGAGGAAATAAATTAGTATATGTTTATGGTAAAAAACAAAATGATGATGTGCATAAATTATATATGTCAACTAATGACGGACAAACTTGGACATCTGACCCAATTATAAAAAATATATCTGCAATTTCCTCGCTAAAAATTAACCCTAATCCTTGCCAAAATAAAGAATTATGGATTGGTACTTCAGGAATGGGAGTCATAATATATACTGCATCATATCAGGTTAATTTGGCATGTGCTACAATCGTTCACGAGAGTATTGAGATTGGAAATAATACGGAATTTTCAAATGATGTAATTGTACAAAATAATGCTGAAATGAAAATTCTTGGAAATTCTGTTATTAAATTTTCAGATGGAGCAAAATTAATAATCGAAGAAGGTGCAAAATTAATTGTAGATAATCAAAGCAATGTTACTTTTACAAAATCAGATGACGCTTCCTCTTGGGGAGGAATTGAGTTCAGAGGAACGGCAAAAGGTATAATAAAAAATGCGGTTTTTGAAAATTGTCAGACTGCAATTAATATTGTTTCAGGTATAAGTGAAATGCCGGCTGATACTATCATAATTGAAAACAACACTTTTAAAAATGGAAATATACAGATTTCTGACAGAGCAGGAGTGAAAATTGTTAATAATACTTTTGATTACTCAACCGGAAACGGTCAGATACTTTCCGGGGTTGGTTCAACTGCATCTAACAATATTTTAATTAAAGATAATATTATAAATTATAATGAAAATTAAAAACAAACCGCCGTTA
>DOWN01000038.1 GCA_003519545.1 Bacteroidota bacterium | reverse complement strand
AATTAGTATAATTTTTTTAATATATTGATTTTACAATAACTTAATCTTTTGGCTTAAAATTTGCATATTGTAATAAGTCGAATTATATTTTATTCAAAAAAATGAAAAAAATTTTATTATTTTTTGTATTTAGTTTTCTATTTATATCTGAAGCACTCCCGCAACTCGGATGGAAAACAGTTAATACAAATTTCAGTGGTAGATTGTATGGAATTACAATGACCTCTGTTGAAAATTTATATACTTGCGGAGAAGCAGGAAGAATTTACAGATCATCAAACTATGGTTTAAACTGGACTCTTGCAAATCAGAACAACGGATATTATTTGGTATCGATTGCATTTTATAACGATCAGATTGGTATTGCCGTAGGTTCAAACGGAAAAATTTTAAGAACATCTAATGCCGGAATAAACTGGAATGAAATTTCCAGTGGGGTTACTGCTGTGCTTACATGCGTATCCCTTTCCCCGGACGGAACAGGATTAATTTCAGGAGATGGCGGAAGAATTTTCAAAACTCAAAATTTTGGACTGAACTGGGTGGCTCAGTTCACGGGTTTCAATAATATGTTTTTTTCAGTCAATAGCATTAACAATTCTATTGCTTATGCAGCAGGGGACGGAAAAGTTTATAAAACAACTTTAGGCGGAATTAACTGGGGTGCACTTAATTCAATATCAGGTACATTCAGAAGTTCTTCTTTTATAGATGCTAACAAAGGTTGGATAGTCGGTAGCAGTTTATACAGAACAGTAAACGGCGGTACATCTTGGGACACATTGTTATCAAATATATCCGGAATAAAAAGTATAAAGTTTATAAATGATTATAGAGGATTTATGGTAGGAAGTGGCGGCTCTATATTAAGATCAAATGACGGTGGAAATTCATGGCAAATTCAGCAAAGCCCTACAATAAATGATTTGGAATGTATTTATGTTTTTAATGATAATATTGCGGTTGCATGCGGAGCAATAGGAACAGTTCTCTGGACAGAAAACGGAGGAGTAAATGTAAATAATATTTCTTCTGAAATTCCCGGCAGTTTTAATTTACATCAGAATTTTCCAAATCCTTTTAATCCGTCAACAAAAATTAATTTTGATTTAACCGAACCTGGTTTTGTAAAACTAACGGTTTATGATATAACCGGAAAAAAAGTAGATAATTTAGTTGAAGAGTTTCTGCGATCAGGATCTTACAGTGTCAACTGGGATTCTAAAAATCTTCCCGCCGGTGTGTATATATACTCAATAAACTTCTTTTCTCCTTCAGGGGAAAAGAAGTTTACTTTTTCTCGTAAAATGAATTTGATAAAGTAAACTGAAGTATAAAATCACAAAAAATTTACCAAATATTAACCTTAAAAGTTAAGTGAAAATTTATTATATTTAAAGTTCTCAATTAATAATCAGATATATACATTATGGCTAAAAAAGAAGGTCCAAGAATTAATATCAAATTAGTTAGTGTGGAAGGTCCTCACAAAGGCAAGTCTGTTTATGTTACTACCAAAAACAGAAACAATACTAAAGAAAGAATTGAAATGAAAAAGTATTGTAAATGGACTAAAGCAAGAATTCTTCATCGCGAAGCAAAATAATTTTGAAATTTTACCCGGAATTATTCAATTCCGGGTTACTTTCCTCACTTTCTCATCTTGAAACTCGCTACTCTACTATATATTAAAAATTCAAAAAATGAATTTTTACTTTTGGAAAGGGCTAAAGATCCCAATAAGGGATTGGTATCTCCTCCCGGTGGCAAGTTAAAAACTGATATTCCCGAATCACCGTTTGCCTGTGCCGTTAGAGAAGCAAATGAAGAATGTGGATTAGTTTCTGATTGTAACGACTGGAAACTAAGAGGCATTATAACAGAATTCGAATATCCGGCTCTCGGAAATATTATGATTTTTATAATGGAATATAAAAAACCTTTTGATACTTTACCAAATGAATTTTCAGAAGGCAAATTTAAATTTGTTTCTCCGGAAAATTTTAAAAATTATAATATTCCCGAAACTGATAAACTTTTTTTATGGAATTTTGTTTTAAATAATGACGACTTCTTTAGTATTCACATTGATTGTTCGGTAAATCCGTATAAACTTACTACTGAAGTAAAATAAAACAATAAAGAATTTATGAATTCAAACGAACAAATTACTACTCTTCCTGATACTCAAAATCTTACTGACATACGTGAAATACCTATTGATAAAGTAGGTGTTAAAAACCTTAAATATCCGATTGCAGTTCTTGATAAAGAGTGTGAACTCCAGCATACAATTGCCACGATAACAATGACGGTTGATTTACCAAAAGAATTTAAAGGAACTCATATGAGCAGGTTTGTTGAAATTCTGCAAAATGAAAACCGTGAAATTCACGTTGATTCTATTTATAGCATTTTGGAGAAAATGCAGGAAAGACTTCATGCAACCCGATCTCATATTGAAATGGAGTTCCCGTATTTTAAAAGAAAATCCGCACCTGTAACAGGAAAAAATTCTTTAATTGATTACATAGTTAACTTTCACGCTATGAGAAATCATAAGACAAAAGATTTTATAATGACAGTCAAAGTTCCCGTAACAACACTTTGCCCTTGTTCAAAAAGTATTTCAAAATATGGTGCTCATAATCAAAGAGGTGAAGTTACCGTTTCTGTAAGATTTGAAAATATGGTATGGATTGAAGATTTAATTTCAATAGTAGAATCATCAGCAAGCAGTGAATTATATTCTCTTCTGAAAAGAGAAGATGAAAAATTTGTTACCGAAAGGGCTTATGAAAATCCGGTTTTTGTTGAAGATTTGGTAAGAAACATCGTTGTCAAATTAAAACAAAATCCTGAAATAATCTGGTATAAAGTTGAAGCGGAGAATTTTGAAAGCATACATAATCATAATGCTTATGCTTGCATAGTTTCCGGTGAGTAAGGGCTTGAAACAAGGAACATAATTTTATAATTTTCATTTAAAATAAGAGTCATAAACGGCTCTTTTTTTATGACCACGATTTACACGACTTTACTTAATTATTTTTATTAAATTTAAAAAAAATAACTAAATTCTTATGAAATCTCTGTTAAGTTTATTAATTTTTACTTTTATTTTTACATTTTCATCTGAAATTTTTGCTCAGGCAGTTCCTAAAGTTACTGCAAAAACCAATAAAAAAACTTATTCTCCGGGAGAAACCGGTGTTATTACAATAAGTTTTAAACCTGCGAAAAATGTAAAAATTCCAAAAGAACCTGACATTACAGTAAATTTAACTGAAGGTGTTTCCGGAACAGGAATTCAGGATTATACAGGTGGTGCCGGTGAATATTTAAATTCAAATTTTGTAAAATATAATTTCACTGTTCCTTCAAAT
>DOWN01000139.1:4577-5522 GCA_003519545.1 Bacteroidota bacterium | reverse complement strand
GAATGGTTTTGATTAAATAATTAAAATTCAAAACTTAATGATTTAATATTAATCGGGGAAAAATTTTCCCGATTAATTTTCTAATACTCTTTATTCCGCTAAATAATTATAAATTTATAATTTTTACTAATTTATGAAGCCCTTTTTGGCTTTTTTTTGTAACTAAATACGACTATTTTAGTCCGAATTACACTAAATATCCCTTATAGATTTCAATAAACAATTATTATGAGTGACCAAAATCAAATTTTAGAAGAATTAACCGGTAGTGAATATAAATATGGCTTTGTTACAAATTTTGAAGAAGAAAGAGCCCCAAAGGGTTTAAACGAAGACATTGTTAAATTTATTTCTGCAAAAAAAAATGAACCGGAGTTTATGCTCGAGTGGAGACTGAAAGCTTACAGACACTGGCTTACTATGAAAGAACCTAACTGGCAAAATGTTCACTATCCTCCAATTGATTACAACGATATATATTATTATGCGGCACCTAAAAATGCAAAAAAACTAAAAAGTCTTGATGAACTCGATCCGCAAATTAAAAATACTTACGACAGACTTGGTATTCCGCTTGAAGAACAGTTAATCCTCGCAGGTGTTGCTGTGGATGCTGTTATTGACAGTGTTTCAGTCGTTACAACATATAAAGAAAAACTCAAAGAACTCGGAATTATTTTTTGTTCTATAAGTGAAGCAATTCAGGAAAATCCTGAACTTGTAAAAAAATATCTCGGTTCAGTTGTTCCTATCACTGATAATTTTTTTGCTTCTCTCAACTCTGCGGTTTTCTCTGACGGCTCTTTCGTTTATATACCAAAAGGTGTCAGATGTCCTATGGAACTTTCAACTTATTTCAGAATTAATGCAGAAAACACAGGACAATTTGAAAGAACTCTTATCATAGCTGATGAGGGAAGTTATGTAAGTTACCTTGAAGGTTGC
>DOWN01000139.1:0-4444 GCA_003519545.1 Bacteroidota bacterium | reverse complement strand
AAGTTACCTTGAAGGTTGCACTGCTCCTATGAGAGATGAAAATCAACTTCACGCTGCTGTTGTGGAACTTATCGCACTTGATAATGCCGAGATAAAATATTCAACTGTTCAAAACTGGTATCCCGGTGATAAAGATGGAAAAGGTGGAATTTATAACTTCGTTACCAAAAGAGGAATTTGTGCAGGTAATAATTCAAAAATCAGTTGGACTCAGGTTGAAACAGGTTCATCTATAACTTGGAAATACCCGAGTGTTATATTAAAAGGCGATAACTCAATCGGTGAATTTTATTCCGTTGCCGTTACAAACAATAAACAACAGGCAGATACCGGAACTAAAATGTATCATATCGGAAAAAATACAAAAAGCAGAATTGTTTCAAAGGGTATCTCAGCCGGCGAAAGCAATAACAGTTACAGAGGTCTTGTTCAGGTTTCCAAACGTGCTGAAAATGCAAGAAATTTTTCTCAGTGTGATTCTTTATTAATGACTGACAGATGTGGAGCTCATACATTTCCATATTTCGAAATTGATAACCCGAGTGCAATAGTAGAGCACGAAGCAACTACCTCAAAAATAGGTGAAGACATTATGTTCTATTGCCAGCAAAGAGGAATTTCAGAAGAAGATGCTGTCGCGTTAATTGTTAACGGATATGCTAAAGAAGTATTAAATCAACTTCCGATGGAATTTGCAGTAGAAGCTCAAAAGCTCCTCGCAATCTCTCTTGAAGGAAGTGTCGGATAAAATTAAAAATAAAAAAAATATAAAAATATAATGATTACCATAAAAAATCTAAAAGCCCGTGTGGAAGATAAAGAGATTCTTAAAGGAATCAATCTTCAGATAAATGCCGGCGAAATTCATGCTATTATGGGTCCTAACGGATCAGGTAAAAGCACACTTGCCTCTGTTCTCGCAGGAAAAGAAGGATATGAAGTTACCGGTGGTGAAGTAATTTTTGAAGGCAAAGAATTACTTGACCTTGATCCTGAAGAAAGAGCAAGAGAGGGTTTATTTCTTGCGTTTCAGTATCCGGTTGAAATTCCGGGTGTCTCAAACACAAATTTTATGAAAACTGCTTTGAACGAAGTAAGAAAAGCAAGAGGTGAAGAACCCCTTTCTGCTTCTGAGTTCTTAAAATTATTAAAAGAAAAAGCAGCTCTTGTTGGTCTTAATCCTGAATATCTAAGCAGATATGTCAATGACGGATTCTCAGGAGGTGAGAAAAAGAGAAATGAAATTTTTCAGTTAGCAATGTTAAATCCTAAGTTTTCTATTCTTGATGAAACAGATTCAGGTCTTGATATAGATGCTTTAAAAATTGTTGCTGATGGTGTAAATAAAATTAAAAATAAAAATAACTCTTTTCTTGTGATTACTCACTATCAAAGATTATTAAACTATATAGTTCCTGATTTTGTGCACGTGATGTATGACGGAAGAATTGTCAAGTCGGGCGGAAAAGAACTTGCTCTGCACCTTGAAGAAAACGGCTATGACTGGATTAAAGAAATTGAAGTTACCGCTTAATTAAAAAAATTGTATCTATAAATGGAAGAAGATTTAAAATATAAATTAATATCGGATTTTAAGTTAATGGAATCTTCGCTAAACGGCGAAGCAAAAAGTCCTTTTCATAAAATCAGACAGGATGCCATTTCTGTATTTGAAGAACTCGGATTCCCGGTCAAAAAACTTGAAGAGTGGAAATATACCAATCTTAATAACATTACAAAAAATAAATTCAGACAATTTCTTATTCCGGAAAAAATTAATCTTTCTTATGAAGAAGTTGCAAGTTTTATATATCCCGGATTTGAAGGTAACCTTATTGTTCTCATCAACGGTCACTATTCTGTAAAATTTTCTAAAATAGTTACCCAAACAGATGGTGTATATATCGGAAGTTTTTCAGAAGCGAGAGAAAAATTCAGTGATATTTTTCAAAATCATTTTGCAAAATATGCTGATTATTACAGGAACAGTTTAACCGCTCTCAATACTGCATTCGCAATTGATGGTGTGTTTATTCATGTTGAAAAAAACATTACTGTAAATGAACCTGTTTTGATATTAAATATTGCAGATTCACGGGATGAAAGTTTAATTGCTCAACCGAGAAATTTATTTGTAATGGAAGAGGGTTCATCCGTTAACATAATTGATGATTACTACACTATCGGTGAACATCCGTTTTTTACGAACTCTGTAATAGAAGTTGTATTAAAAAATAATGCTTCACTTGATCATTATAAAATACAAAACGATGGTAGTAATGCTTTTCATATTGGAACTATACAGGTGGAACAAAGCAGAGACAGTAAATTCACTAATTCAACAATTTCATGGGGGGGAAGTTTAATAAGAAATAATCTTAATGCTGTCCTCAACGGTGAAAATTCTGAATCTCATTTTTATGGTCTTTATCTTTTAAAAGATAAACAGTTTGTTGATAATCATACACTTGTTGACCACGCAGTCCCAAACTGTAACAGTAATGAATTATATAAAGGTTTGATTGATGATAAAGCGACAGGAGTATTTAACGGTAAGATTATGGTGAGAAAAGATGCTCAAAAAACAAATGCTTATCAGTCGAATAAAAATATTCTTTTATCTGCTGATGCAAAGATAAACGCAAAACCTCAACTTGAAATTTTTGCTGATGATGTTAAATGTTCTCACGGGGCAACCTCCGGACAACTTGATCAAAACTCAATGTTTTATCTCCAATCAAGAGGTATATCAAAAGATGAAGCAAAAATTTTACTTATGAATGCTTTCTCAAGTGATGTTATTGATTCAGTGAAAATTGATTCATTAAGAGATTATTTGCATTCTCAATTATTCAAAAAACTGAAAAAATAATTTTGCAAAACGTCGTTAAACAAATAAATATTGATGTAAATAAAATCAGAAATGAGTTTCCGATTCTGAGTCAGAAAGTTAACGGTAAACCGCTGATTTATTTTGATAACGCTGCCACCTCTCAAAAACCACTTTCAGTTCTCGATGGAATACGTGAATATTACACAACTATTAACAGCAATGTTCATCGTGGTATTCACACATTAAGCGAAAAAGCAACTTCTGAGTTTGAAACTGCACGCGAAAAAGCAAGAAAATTTCTAAATGCAATCAGCACTGAAGAAATAATTTTTACTAAAGGAGTTACAGATGGAATTAATCTTGTAGCATTTTCATTCGGTGAAAAATTTATTAAAAGCGGTGATGAAATTATTATTTCCGCTATGGAACATCACTCCAATATCGTCCCATGGCAAATGCTTTGCGAAAGAAAAAATGCTTCTCTTAAAATAATTCCGGTTAATGAAAAAGGTGAACTGAAGATAGATGAGTTTAAAAATCTCTTAACTGAAAAAGTTAAACTTGTTGCTATAACTCATGTTTCTAATTCTCTTGGCACGATAAACCCTATAAAAGAAATAATCGAATTTGCACATTCCAACAATGTTCCGGTATTGATTGACGGTGCACAAGCAGCACCTCATATTAAAATTGATGTTCAGGAATTGGATGCTGACTTTTATGTAATTTCATCTCATAAATTTTATGGTCCTACAGGATCGGGTGTATTATACGGTAAAGAAAAATTTTTGGATGCTATTCCTCCATATCAAGGAGGAGGAGAAATGATTAAAACTGTTACTTTCTCTAAAACTGTTTATAATGATTTACCATATAAGTTTGAAGCAGGAACACCCAACATTGCCGGTGCAATCGGAATGGGATACGCAATGGATTTTATTACGAATCTTGGACATGAAAATATTTCAGATTATGAAAATGAATTATTAAATTATGCAACTGAACAGTTGCTTCAGATAGAAGGATTAAGAATAATCGGCACAGCAAAACATAAAGCAAGTGTAATTTCATTTATTATAGACGGAATTCATCCTTATGATATCGGTTCTATTCTTGATCAACTTGGCATTGCGGTCAGAACAGGTTTCCATTGCACTCAACCACTCATTGATTTTTACGGGTTGCCAGGAACCGTTAGAGCATCGTTTGCTGTTTATAATACTATGGAAGAAATAAATTTTCTAATAGAAGGTTTGCATAAAGTAAAAAAAATGCTCGGGTGAACTCAATTAAGGAAATTGAAAATTCATTAACCGAAGATTTCAACACGTTTGATAACTGGACTGATAAATATGAATATATAATTGACTTAGGAAAAAATTTACCTTTGATTCCAAGTGAATTCAAAATTGATGAGTTTAAAGTAAAAGGATGTCAGTCTCAGGTATGGTTAAAACCGGAATATAAAGATGGTAAACTTTTTTTCTATGCTGATAGTGACGCAATAATTACAAAAGGTCTTATTGCTCTTTTAATAAAAGTTTTATCGGGACAGACTCCTGAAAATATTTTAAAATCGGATTTGGATTTTTTAAATAAAATTGGAATGAA
>DOWN01000062.1:14636-33552 GCA_003519545.1 Bacteroidota bacterium | reverse complement strand
ATATATGAATCATCATAAATATTCATATTCTTTTTTAAGTCTTTTGTATTATTTTAACGTAAAAAAATTAAACAGGTTTAAAATTTTATTTATTAAATAATTATGAAAAAATTATTCTTTATAATTCCCGGTTTATTATTAACTTCTTTCATCATTTTCAAATCCGGTGCTTTCTCTGACAATTTAAACGACCGTTCTCTGTATTTCAGAGATGTAAGCGATCAAAACTTACCTTTGAATATTGTTCAAGGGGCTTCGATGGATATCGAAACTGCCGATATTGATAATGACGGAGATTTAGATGTTTTACTTGCCAGAGAATTTACTCCGAATAAATTATTACTAAATAACGGGGCAGGGGTTTTTACTGACGGGACTATCGGAAGACTTCCTCAATATAATTTTGACAGTGAAGATATAGGTGTAGCGGATTTTGATAATGACGGAGATATTGATGTTATTTTTGGAAGCGAAGATAATGCCGTTCATGAATTTTATTTAAATAACGGTCAGGGTGTTTTTACTATGCAGGCAGGTGTAATTCCAAATGGAATTTCAAATGCTTTGCTTGTCATTGATTTGAACAATGACGGATTTAAAGATATTATAATGGGTTTAATGGCACCAGGAAATCCAAGCCCGCCTTCGCTTCCAAGAGTATTGATTAATAACGGTAATGCTACTTTCAGAGATGAAACTTCTGCAAGAATGCCGTTGACAGAAATGACTCCTCAGGATATTAAAGCAGGTGATTTGGATAATGACGGTGATTTAGATCTCGTTTGGGGCAATGAAACAGGTAATAAAATTTTTATGAATAATGGTTCGGGTGTTTTTACTGATCAGTCAGATATGAGATTGACTGTTTCCGGTGTTGAAGAAACTCGTAAGGTAACTCTTGGTGATGTTGATAATGACGGTGACTTGGATATTTTCTTTTCTAATGTTGCCTTCAGACCCGGCTTCAATAGAACTGACAGATTATTAATTAATAATGGTCAGGGATTTTTTGCAGATGAATCTTCCACAAGATTACCTTTTGAATTTGAGCATACTACGGATGCAGTTTTTTATGATTTCGATTTTGATGGTGATTTGGATATGTTCGTTTCCATTTCATTTTCTAATATGGTCGTGAGAGCATATAGAAACAACGGGCAGGGAATATTTGAAGATGCAACTTCCGAGATTATGCCGGCTGAAACTTTGGTTGAATCTCTCGCCCTGAAACTTGCGGATTTAAATGGTGATTTGCTTCCCGATTTATATATGGCTCACAGAAGAAGAGTTGCTAATGACGGGTATGATAGATTACTGTTGAGAAATGATACCGCTACAGTAGGAATTTTTACTTTGGGAAATGAAACCGCAAATGGATTTTTATTAAATCAAAACTATCCAAACCCTTTTAATCCTGAAACAAAAATTAAATTTTCTGTTATGAACAATCAGGATATTACTAATTTATCTGTTTATGATTTATCAGGTAAATTAATAGAAACTCTTGTAAATCAAAAATTAACACAAGGTGTATATGAATTTAATTTTAACGGAAAGAATTTACCTTCGGGAATTTATTTTTACGTCTTGAAAAACGGTTCACAATCGGAAACTAAAAAAATGACTCTTATAAAATAATAAAATGATAAAATATTTAATTTTTCTTCTTGCGTTTAGTACTAATGTATTTTCTCAATCCGGATGGAAGAATTTAAATTCAGGTATAACAACTAATTTATTCTCAGTTTCTGTTATCTCGCAGGATATTGTTCTCGTCTGCGGTTCAGGTGGTGTAATTTTAAAATCTATTAATTCAGGTGTGAACTGGGAAAATAAAAATTCCGGAACTGGTTTTGATTTATATAATATAAATTTTTTAAATTTGACTACAGGTTTTGTTTGCGGTGGTGTGTTTAATGGAAATGGATTAATTTTAAAAACCACTGACGCGGGAGAAAACTGGCAAAATGTTTTACAGATTACAAACTCAAATTTATATTCTGTTATTATGATTAACGAACTCACCGGTTTCTCTGCAGGCAGTTCAGGCAATTCAGGTGTCTGTTATAAAACAACAAATGGCGGTAATAACTGGAGTTTGGTGTGTACTATAAATAATAATATACTTACGGGAATATCTTTTTTAAATTCTGAAACGGGTTATGCTTCCGGAAAAAGAATTTTAAAAACAACTAATGGGGGAGTGAACTGGAGTGAACAATATAATGATACCAATTATTTTTTCTCAAATGTATTTTCTGAAAATAATTTTGTTTATCTGTGTTCATATAACGGTCATATTGCAAAATCAATTGATTACGGATTGACATGGAATATTTATTCAACGGGTTTTGAAATTCCATTAAGATCACTCTATTTCACGAATAACCAGACAGGTTTTGTATGTGGAAATGACGGATATTTATTTAAAACTGAAAACGCAGGTCTGAACTGGAC
Organism: Bacteroidota bacterium; assembly: GCA_003519545.1. Taxonomy (GTDB): domain Bacteria; phylum Bacteroidota; class Ignavibacteria; order Tepidaquicellales; family Tepidaquicellaceae; genus UBA9002. The sequence continues at coordinate 31,095 of DOWN01000062.1, read as the reverse complement.
AAGACAACTTGTTCACGCTAATCAATATCTAATGGGAATAGATTTTGTAAATTCAAATGTAGGGTTTATCGCAGGTTTCAGTGGAAAGATTTTAAAAACTCAAAACGGTGGCGTTAACATTCAAAAAATAAATACACAAATCCCGGTTTCAAATATTTTACATCAGAATTTTCCGAATCCTTTTAATCCGGAAACTAATATAAATTTTTCAATAAATAAAACAGGAAAGACTACTCTGAATATTTATGATATCAATGGAAAATTAATCAAACAATTATACAGCGGGGTATTAAACTCCGGTAACTATTCTTTTCAATTCAAATCTGAAAATTTATCTTCAGGAATTTATTTTTATGAATTATCAACGCCTGACGATAAACAGTTCAAAAAAATGACTCTTATAAAATAATTAAATGATAAAATAATTTTATCCGATTACAAATGAACCATTTTCAATAATTTTTACTGTATTACCTTTTCTGTCATAACCTGTTACATTTATATTACTCGAGCCAATCATAAAATCTGTATGCACTAATGAAAAATTACATCCGCCTTTCTTTAGTAACTCTGGTGTTGTAAGTTTGTTACCGTCTTTTATTAATGCAGAAAATCCTCTTCCAAGTGCAATATGACAAGCAGCATTCTCATCATATAAAATATTATTAAAGATTAATCCGCTTTCAAAAATCTTAGAACTCTTATCCACTAATGCAACTTCTCCTAAATATTTTGCACCTTCATCTATACTGAAAAATTTATCAAGAATTTCTTTGTTATTATCACAACCGTAATTTATAACCCTTCCGTCTTTAAATTCAAACCAAATTCCATTCAGTTGTGTCTCAAGAACTTTTACCGGCTTTGTTACTTTTGCTTTTCCGGATGTTCTTGTAAAATCAGGAGTTGAAAAAATTTCTTCCGTCGGTAAATTAGGAATAAAATTTCTTCCGTTATTTGCTTTTCCATATCCGCCTTTCCATAATGCTTCATTGTTCAGTCCGATTATCAAATCTGTTCCGTCTGTTTCAAAATGCAATTTATCAAGATTTAATTCTGATAAAATCTTCGCCCTAACACTGAGTTTATCCGCATGATCTTTCCATGCTTTCACAGGGTCTTCAGTATCAAGTCTTAATATTTTTATTAAACTCTCTTCAAGTTTTTTAATTGCCTCATCTTCATTTTCAATTCCGGTCACAAGTTTTGCCCAATTTTTTCCCGGTGGAGTTACAATACACCACTGATGATGAAATCCAACTGTGCTTTGTGATTGTCTGGTAAAAGTCGAAAATTCTTTTTTCGATAAAACTTCCATTTTTGTCGGATCAATTCCTTTGAGTACGTCTATCTCATCAACATTATCTATTTTTAACATCGCCCAGTCATTCGATAACATTTCATAACTTCTCGTCAGCATATAATTTGGTATGAACTCAAGAAATTCATTATTCCTGTTGTTATCAATTCTTGCTTTTTTAACAAAATCAGAACCGAACATCACATCAACATATTTTAATCCGTATTGATATGCTGCTTCCGCAAGTTTAATTCCGAAATCATAATTTTTAACTCCGCAACCTATAAACAATGATTGACCTTCGTATAGATTCAATGCACTTTGAATTATAACATCATAATATTTTTTTAGTAATTTATCTTCCATTATATATTAATTAATTTTATTTATGAAAACCTGTTTGCCTTATATTTTATTTATTGGTGGATTATTGTTATTTATTTATCTTGTTTTACTTTTTGGTAAAAACAAGAAAAATTAATTTACTAAATTTTTTTCTAAAAACTCTTTCACTTTTAGCCATGATTCATTGGCTTCTTTATTATTAAAATTTGGTGAACTTGGATTCGCAAACCCGTGATCTGCATCATAAGTCAATATCTCAAATTTTTTATCCAAACTTTTCATATTCGCACTGAACTTATCCATCATATCCTGATTAATCCATTTATCCTTCAATGGATGAATCATTAATACAGGTGCATCTAATAATTTTAATCTGTCCTTATTCTCTTCAGGTGCACCGTAAAAAATCACACATACATCAACTTTATCTCCTCCTTCAATTGCTGCCTGACAACTCCATGTTCCTCCCAAACACCAGCCAATTGTTCCAAACTTTGACTCACTGCCTCCGTAATTAAAAGCACCATTGATAATTGTAATCGCTCTGTCTTTATTCAAACCCTGAACAAGTTTCTGTGCTTCTTCTCTCGTTGTAGCAATAGCACCGTCATATAAATCAACTGCTAAAATGTTTACACCCGGAAATGATTCACTGAATTTATCTGATTCTTTTTTTATATAATCATTTAATCCCCACCACTCATGAAATACAAGTAACCATTTGTCGGAAGTTCCTTTTATGAAATATCCGTTTCCGTCTTTTCCATCCGATGTTAGAAATTTAATCATTTCTCCTTTATGATCATCGTAATTTATTTTTAACGGGTCAGGATGTTTATCTCTGAACTCTTTTTCATCACTGAATTTTGCAAACATTCCTGTTGCTTCAGTTTTATTTTCATCACAGCAAACTTTATTGTTTGTTGTTTGTGCATATATACCGCTTGAAAACATTATTAAAAAAAATAAAATTATTTGTTTCATATTGAATTATTAAATTTTAAAATAAACTTGGCACCTTTGCCGGGTTCATTACCCGCCGTCAATTCTGCTTTTTGTAACTCAACTAATTTTTTTACTATCGCAAGCCCCAATCCTGTTGAGTTTTCTCCTCCTGTTGGTTTTGCACTTAATTTTTTAAACTTAACAAAAAGATTAGAAAGGTCATCATTTGTAAAACCGGGACCTTCATCTATAAGTTCAATTACACTCTTATCGTTTTCTGAATAAACTTTTATAAAAATATTTTTTTTCTCGGGGCTGAATTTAATGGCATTCGAAATTAAATTATCCAATATCTGATGAAGTATTTTTTCATCTGCTTTTATAATATTTGAAGGTGATAATATATCGAATTTTATATTTAAATTTTTCTTCTTTGCCTTATCAGTGTTTTCATTTATTACGTTATATACAACATTGTTTAAATTAATTTTCTCCGGTTTTAAATTTACATTACCGGTTTCTATCGCATTTGCATCAAGCAATGTAACTATAATCTCTTTCATCCTCTCCGCTGTCTTTTCAATTAATTCAGCAGTTTCTTTGAGTTTAACCGGCTCAATATTATCAAATTTTCTTTTAAGTTTATTCGCTTGAAGTATTATCCCCGTTAAAGGATTTTTTAAATCGTGAGCAGCAATCTGAAAAATTTCATCTTTTTCATTGTTAAGTTCCTCAAGTTCCTTTGTCCGTTCTTTTACTCTTTGCTCCAGTTCTGCATTGAGTTTTCTCAGTTTATCATTTGCTATAGTCTTTCCTATTTTATTGGAAGCAAGCGAAGCAATTATCGTAAGAATATTTAAATGCTCCGATGTAAAAAATTCTCTTTCTGAATGTTCAGAATCTATTACACCTATAACTTTACCTTCATATATAATCGGAACTGTTATCTCTGATAGTCTCGTCTGATCATCAACTATATATCTTTCATCCTTAGTTACATCATCTATAATTTCAGGTATTCCCGTTTTCGCAACCCAACCGACAATCCCTTGACCTAAGGAAATTTTTATCGGGTTATCAATTTCAAATGAAATAGGGTTTTTATTTCCATACGCTGCCTTTTGTTCAAGATATTCTCCGCTTTCATCCGTCAAATATATTACACAGTCTTCAAATCCTAACTCAGAAATTAAATTTTTTGCAATATCCCAAAGTATCTCATCAATAGTATTTTTGCCAAAAACAGAAAAAGCAAAGTATGTTACTACTCTTGATGCTAAATCTCCGGTCTTATTATTTTTTTCCTGAGCCAATTCTATTAGATTTACTAATAATTATTGTAAAAAGTTAAACTGTTAAATCTTCATTCAAATAAGGAATATCATTTTCCAAATTAAATTTATACTCATTCATAAATTCTTTACCATCACCATTCAGCCACGCCTCATCCATAGTCCGTTTCAATACTAAATAAACTACAAACTCTCTTTGTTTAAGCATAAGTGGAAAATATTTAAACCAACTTTCCTGTGCGTTATATACTTTATTATATCCGTTTAAATATTCATTTAGAAAAAATTTTGCTTTTTCTGTTTTATCCTTTTTTGATTTTTCCATCATAACATAATAATACGTTGACATAGCAATATCATTTACAAAATAGTAATAACAGCAATCATCAAAATCAAAAATTGTTATGTTTTCATCCTCATCAACAAAAAAATTTCCCGCGTGTATATCAGTGTGAATCAACCCACAGTGTTCACCATCTAATTTTATATTTTTTAATGATGAAAAATTTTCATCCCATTTATTCCGTATATTTATATCCGAATCTTCAAAATTATTGTTCGCTAAATGTATATAATCTTTTTCCCATGTCTGCCTTCTGAACTTCTCGTCTGAAGGTATAAATTCTTGTGTTAACTTATGCATCAACCCTGTAACCTCACCAACTTTTCTAATTACACTTCCCGTGAATTTATCTTTGTCAGGTTTAGTACCTTTTGCCTTCTCAAATATTACTCCTGCAAAACTTATTTCATTCCCGTTTTTATCCTTCTTAAAAACCTCAGAAATTTCAGAGGAATTTTTAAAAGTTAATGCTCTTGAAACCGGAATTTCATTATTATACAAAAAACTGAGAAATTCTATTTCACCTTTAATTTCATCTCGTGTCCGTCTTTGTGTATGAGAAACTCTGTATATATATGGTTTCCCGTTTTCCTCAAATTCATAAACTAAATTTTCAAATCCTCTTAATAATCTCAGTTCATTTTTTATCCCCGATTGTTTTTTTAAATCATTTAAGAGTTCATCATTAAACAATGATTTTATTTCTTTATCCATAATTTATTTTTCGGGGAAAATACAGTTTTGAAAAATTATCTTTTACTCAAAATGTCACAAACTTCTGAAAACTTTTTCTCAGAGTTTTTAAGTATCACATTACATTCTTTTAAAACATTTGATTTAAACTTCTCATCTGTAACCTGCGGAAGATTTATTTCAACATTTTTAAACGCTCCCCAAATTCCCGTTTCAAGTATCTTAGCACCGACTTCCAAATCACTCTTTGAAGAAATATTCCCGATCTTTGCAATTTCCGTCATAGTATCCCAGCAAGCATTTCCTGTTCTCATCACTTTAAGAGGAACTTCCACGGCTTTCTTTATTCCTTCCTGCATTTTCATCTCTCTCTGTTTAATTTCCTCATCAGTTTTCTTTGGCATTTTCATTGCTATCATATAATCATTAAAAGCATTTGTATCAGCATCTATCATTGATATTATTTCTTTCATTCCGTTATGCAATGGTGGAATTAATTTTCTTATTTCCGAATCAAGTTTTTCAAATTTTTTGTTTCCGTAAGTCATCCATCCGACCATCGCTCCTAAAGCAGCACCCAATGAAGCCGCAAGTGCAGATACACTTCCCCCTCCCGGGGCTGATGTCCTTGCTCCGACAAGTTCTACAAAATCTCTCACTGTTAAATTTGCAAGCGGTTCATTATTTTCCTTCTCAAGCATATATTCTATAATTCTTTTTCCCGGGTCAAATGGCGAAACAGATGAGAGTCCCATCCTTTCTATTACAAGTCTTATCTTTTGTTTTTCATCAAGTATAAATAAATTTTCTTTTTCTATATAATATTCTGCTGCCATTAACATCGCTTCAAGCGGAATTAATCCAACAAGTTCACTACCGCATACTGCGAGATTTAATTCTTTTGCATCATTTACACACTCTTCAAATGCAATATGAGGAGGTGTAATTTTGTAATTATCAAGATTCAGAGAAACCTGTGCCATATTATATTCATCTACATACCAACCGATACCTTTTGTTGCTTTCAGTCTTCCCGGTTTATCATCACCACGTCCTTGCTCTCTTATGTTAAGTGCTATTCTGTGTGCCTGCTCTTTTGTTCCGAGTATATTCACATTATATGCAATCAGAAAAAATCTTGCACCGGTTGCAGTTGCTCCTGATTTCGGAATAAACTCCGCAGGACCATAATCAGGTTTCCATTCGGGTTTATAAATTTTATTTTTTATCCCTTCATACTCTCCGGATCTGATTTGTTTAAGCATTTTTCTATCCGGATTATTCGATGCTTCTTCATATAAATAAATTGGAATTCCCAGTTCACTTCCTGCTCTCTCTCCGTATTTTTTTGCACATTCAATACACTCTTCCATTGTAACATTTGCAACAGGAACAAATGGTACCACATCTACAGCACCCATTCTTGGATGTTCACCTGAATGTTTTGACATATCAATCAGTTCAACTGCTTTTTTTGTGAATTGAAAAGCCGCTTCAACTACTGATTCAGGATCACCAACAAAAGTAAAAACTGTTCTGTTAGTTGATTTTCCCGGATCTACATCAAGAAGAGTTACACCCGGAACCGAACGGACTGCAGCCGCACATTCATTTATTATTTTTTCATCACGACCTTCTGAAATATTAGGAACACATTCAATTATTTTTTTCATCTTATTTAAAAAATATTTTTTACAGTTTTTGAAATTTGAATTGGAATTTTTATCCGTAAATTAACTTGAGAAATCTTCCTAGACCGTCTTCATCATTGGAAAATTCCGTTATATAATCAGCATCTGCCTTTAAGTCTCCTACGGCATTCTGTAATGCGATATTTATACCGCCGAATCTGAACAGTTCTTTATCATTATACCAGTCACCGAAAACGGCAACTTCATCTTTTTTAAGTTTTAATACTTTTGTAACTTCTTCAACTCCGGTTTTTTTGGAAATTTTTGATTTGCGGGCTTCGAGGTTATAGACTCCTCTGTGTGACTGAGACCTGAAATATTTTGCACTCACACTCAGTTTAAATGGGAAGTTTAATTTACTTTGAATTTTTTTGATTGTTGCTTTATCATTTCCCATCATTATTATTTCGATGGTATTATCAGCATAGTTTTTATATGAATTTATTAATTCATAGTTAGTGCCGATTCTACCCATAAAATCTTTTAAAACCGAATTTTCTTCGGTATATACAATCATATCATTTGTGCATAAAGCAATTTTGCAAAAATATTTTTCGGCAAGTGATAATGCAAGTTCTACTTTTTTAGGATTTATTAAAGATTTTGATATGACTTTTCCGCTGATATCAGCGATATATGAACCGTTTAACGTTACAAGTGGTGCACTTATGTTCAGTTCTTCCGCTATCGGAACAACTGATGAATGTATCCTCTGAGTTGCTAAAGTTAAATTAATATTCCGGGTTTTTAAATCTTTTATTATGGCTTTTGTTTCGGCACCAACCTCACCTTGATTGTTTATTATCGTTCCGTCTATGTCTGATACTATTAATTTTACTTTCTCAAATCTCCTTTTTATCTCGTCTAAACTTAGTTTTTCTTTCATTCAAACATTTAAATTTACAAGAACAATTACTTTAAAAAAAATATTAAATTCTATATTCATTATAAATGAATAAATTAATATTTTTACAATGATATATCAAAATGTTCAGAATAATTTTTAAAACGTCAATATTTTAATTTTATTCCCATTATTTTATTCTAAAAACAATTACTTTGCTGACTAAAACAATAATATTTTTTTGTCAAATTATGACCTTAATTGAAACATTTAAGAGCTTTTTTTTGTGTAATTCGTTTAATTCGTGAAAGACCTGTCCCGCTCTGCGGGATTCGAGGTGAGTTATTAATCGTTTTGTATGGATTTTATGATATATTTGAAAATTTGGCTAAATTTAAAATCTAAATTCCCAAACTAAAAATGCAATTTATTAAAGAAAATTATGATGAAATTACCACTCAAATCCGGAATAAATGTAAAGATTTAAACATTAATTATGAATCAATAACTCTCATTGCCGTTAGTAAAACTTTTCCCTCAACTTATGTAGATTTTTTATTCCGGAACGGACATTATAACTTCGGAGAAAATAAAGTGCAGGAACTCGTTCAGAAATATCATGAATTAAAAAATGAAAAAATTAATTGGCATCTGATTGGTCATCTGCAGACTAATAAAGTTAAATACATTGTGAATTTTGTTCACTTGATTCATTCTGTTGATTCTTTTAAACTTGCTGAAGAAATCCAAAAGCGTACTGTGAACTTAAACAAAAAAATTAACATTCTTATTCAGGTTAATATTTCAGGTGAAAATTCAAAATCAGGTATCTCACCTTCAGAAGTTAAAAATTTAGCAAAAAACATTTCAAAACTTGAAAATATAAATTTACAGGGACTTATGACAATTGGTTCTCTCACTGATGATAGAATATTGATAAGAAAAAATTTCAAAGATATGAAAAATTTATATGATGAATTATTAATTGATTATACCGATTTTAAGTATCTGTCAATGGGAATGTCTACTGATTTTGATATTGCCCTTGAAGAAGGTGCCAATATGCTGAGAATCGGAAGCAGTATTTTTGGAAAAAGAAATTAAAATAAAAATATTATGAATCTCACATCAAAAGAAATCAAAAAAACCGATTTTAAAAAATCATTACGCGGATATGATACAAACGAGGTGGATGTTTTTCTCGAAACTGTGAGCAATCATTATGACAGACTTTTAATTGAAAATAAAAATCTTTCTGATAAAATTAAAAGTTTAACTTCTGATATAAATATCTACAAAGAAAATGAACTTACTCTCCAAAAAGCAATAGTTAAGTCACAGGATCTCGCTGATGAAATTATTGCAAATGCAAAAAAGAAAGCGGAAATTATTGTGAGAGAAGCGGAACTGAATAATGTAAAACTTAGTCAGGACGTAAGCGAAGATATAATTAATAAAAGAAATGAACTCGAAGAGATTAAACTGAAAAATGAAAGATTAATTGAAGATACCAAAAACTTCCTCATAGATAAACTTAATGAATTTGAAGATTTTATAAAAAACAAACGGATATTTAAATTAGAACTCGCCGGAAAATCCATCTCTTCTTCTTTTGAAAAAGATTTGGAAGACCATATTAAATCGTCTGTAAACATATTACCTGATAATACAACAAAATTACAAAGTCCAGGTTCTCATGATCTTCAGAATTCTTCTTTTGATGATACATTCGAAGCGAAATAAATTTTAACAAATTGCATCAGGTTCATAAAAAAGCTTTTGAATATATTTCAAGTTTCACAAATGAAAAATACTCTACAGGTATAATTCTCGGAACAGGACTCGGTGGTCTTGTCAATAAAATAAATATCACTCACAGTTTAGATTATGATTCTATTCCCGGATTTCCTGTTTCAACTGTTGAGTTTCATCACGGAAAATTAATTTTCGGAAAACTAAGCGGAAAAAAAATAGTTGCTATGCAAGGGAGATTTCATCTATATGAAGGTTATTCACCTTACGATATAACTTTTCCCGTGCATATTATGAATGCTCTCGGTGTGAAAAATCTTATCATCTCAAACGCTTGCGGGGCTTTAAATCCCGCTTACAGAAAAACTGAATTGATGTTAATTAATTCTCATATAAATTTTCATTTTACATCACCTTTAAAAAATTATAATTTCTCTTATAAAAATTCTTCACACTATATGTATGATGGGGAATTGATAAATCTTGCTGAGTCTGTTGCTGAAGAAAATTCAATTTTTGTTCATAAAGGTGTCTATGCAACAGTTCAAGGTCCCAATCTTGAGACGAGATCAGAATACAGAATGTTAAGAAAACTTGGAGCAGATGTTGTAGGTATGTCAACTATTCCGGAGTTGTTAATTTCTTCAAAACTCGGAATGAGAACTCTCGGTATATCAATAATCACTGATGAAGGTTTTCCCGATACTTTAAAAGTTGCATATCTGAAAGATATTGTGGAAGCCGCTCAGGTTGCGGAAAGAAATTTAGTGAAACTAACAGAAAATTTAATAAAAAAATTATAATATATGTCAGCAATTTATGAAAATGTAATTCATTCTTCTGAATTTATAAAATCAAGATTCCCAAAAAATTTTACTCCTGAAATTTGTTTGATTGTTGATAACAAATATAAACTTCCCGGAAATTTTAAATTTAATGATTCAATTGATTTATCTGATTTACCGCATAATTTTGATAAAGAAATTCATTACAGTAATTCTAAACTCATTTTTGCAAAGATTGGAAGTGTGTGCGTTTTAATTTATCATAACAGGTTAAATTTTTATGATGGATATTCTATGAACGATATTGCTCATATAATTTATTCATTAAAATATTCCGGAATAAAAAAAATTCTTTCCATTGAATCTTGTGGTCACTTAAACCCGAGATTTTCAACTGGGGAAATTTCCTTAATTTATGATCATATAAATTTAATGGGTGATAATCCGTTAATAGGAAAAAATGACAGTAAACTTGGAGTCCGGTTTCCTGATATGAGTGATTGTTACTATCGAAAACAATTTAATGTTATCTCGACAATTTTATTGAATCATAAAATAAAAAACAATGAAAGTGTATATGTCGGAGTTACAGGTCCGTCATCTGAGACCGATGCCGAAGCCCGTTTTTACAGGGAAATCGGAGGTGATATCGCAGGATATTCAATTATTCCTGAAAATATAACTTCCGTTCACTGCGGACTTAAATATTCTGCTATCGGTATTATTGATAAAAATCTTGTAGCCGATATGATGATGGAAGATAAGCGAACCGAAAAACAAATTTTATCTGATTCAAAAAGAGAATATTTAAAAGGAAATAAAATTCTTAATTCAGTACTTGAAACAATTTTATATACTATTTAATTTTAAATTATGAAAAATCATCTTTCCGTTCCTAAAATGTATAAACTTTTTATCGGTGGCAAGTTCACACGCACCGAATCGGAAAGATATAATGAAATTTCAAATCCTGTTACCGGGCAAAAGTTGTGTAACGTTTCCCGTGCTTCGCGTAAAGACGTTCGCAATGCAGTTCTTGCTTCTCGCACTGCCCAAAGCGGGTGGGCATCAAAAAGCGGATATGAACGAGGTCAGATATTATATCGCCTTGCCGAAATGCTTGAATCAGGAAAAGAAAAATTTATTTCAGAGTTCATATCAGCATCTTCTGTTTCCCGTTCTTCTGCTATAAAAGAAATTAATGAATGTATAGATGTTATTATTTATTATGCAGGATTCTGTGATAAATGGGTTCAGCTTGCCGGCTCGGTAAATCCAGTCCAGTCGGGTTATTTTAATTTTTCTGTTCCTGAACCTGTTGGAGTTGTCACCTGTATTATCCCCGATAACTTAAACCTTCTTCCACTTGTTTCTCGCATTTGTCCGATTATAGCTTCTGGTAATTCCTGCGTAGTTTTGATTAACGAAAAAAATCCGTTACCGGCATTAAGTTTTTCAGAAGTAATTGCAACATCAGATATTCCGGGAGGAGTAATCAATTTACTTTCCGGTCTTCATAAAGAATTAATCCCCCACCTCTGCGGACATTTAGATGTAAACTCCATTGACGTAGCGGTTACCTCAATTGAAGACTTAAAACAATTTCAGGAACTTGCATCTATTAATATAAAAAGATTAAATGCATATTTTCCTTCAGATACTTCTGTCATTCTGAGGGAGCGTACAACAGCAGGTGCTGATTTTTCTGGAAAGAATCCTCCATCTGTCATTCTGAGGGAGCTTGCGACCGAAGAATCTCTTACGAAATTCATTAGTCAATTAAACTTCTTCGACAAAACCTCAAACTGTAAACTCGAAAACATAACCACCTTCACCGAAATAAAAACCGTCTGGCACACTTCCGCATTATAAACACAACTACACCCTCTCCCGCAGGAGTCTCCTGCAAGGGACTCCTGCGTATTACAAATATAATTATTCTAAATTATTTTATCATCCTGAATATACATCTGTTAAATTATAATAATTTGTACTAATTCTGACTAGCCCATTCCATTTTTCCTCACCTCTTTCCCCCTTGATTTTAACGCATTTAACCCATATATTTATATGGGAATATTCTAACCCCGTTCTTTAACATTCGAACACCAAACTCACAACCTCAACACTCATTTTCTTTACCAAAACTTTACCGTTTCTTTACCATTTCTTACCGGTTTTATTTTTTTACCTTGTCTATAAACCCTTTTTCTGTCTTTAACTTCGGAATCGTTTTAGGTATTTTAAACTTTAATAATCTTTATTATTCATTGATTTTATTACGATTTGATAGAAAATAAAAAAGAAAAAGAAAGAGCCGTATTAGTCTGCTATTCTAATAAATTCCACGATAAACACTCTCTTACTGAAGAATCTCTCGAAGAATTAAAACTTCTCGCTGAAACAGCAGGGGCTGATGTCGTGAAATCCTATTTCCAGCAAAATAATTTTTATGATATTCGCTATCTAATCGGCAAAGGTAAAGTTCAGGAAATTGCTGAGTATGTCAAAAATAATCACATCAGTCTCGTGATTTTTGAAAATGAACTCGGCTTCACCCATTTCAGAAATCTCGAAAATGAACTAAAGTGTAAAGTTCTTGATAAAACTAATCTGATTCTGGATATCTTCGCTTCAAATGCAAGAACTTCGCAATCAAAACTTCAGGTGGAACTTGCTCAACTTGAATACCTAAGACCAAGACTTACAAGGCAATGGACTCACTTATCTAAACAGTTCGGGGGTATCGGAACAAAAGGTCCGGGGGAAACTCAGATTGAAACTGACAGGCGTCTTATTGATAAACGTATTTCTGCTTTAAAAGAAAAATTAAAAAAACTTGAAGAGCAAAGAAAAACTCAATCCTCTGAAAGAGAAAAATATTATAGAGTTTCTCTTGTGGGATATACTAACGTTGGAAAGTCAACTTTGATTAATGCTCTTACTAACTCAGATGTTTATGTAAAAGATAAACTTTTTGCTACGCTTGATACCTCTACAAGAATTCTCAACGTTAAAGACAAAAAAACTAACGAAATAATTTCAAGATTCCCGAAAAAAATTCTTATATCTGATACCGTTGGTTTTATTCGTAATTTACCCCATGCCCTTGTGGAGTCTTTTAAATCAACTCTTGCGGAAGTTGTTGAATCTGATATTTTATTACATACCATTGATGTTTCAAGTCCTGGTTTTAAAGATCAAATGGATGTTGTAATGAACACTCTTAAAGAACTTAAAGCGGATGATAAAATTATTATAAATGTTTTTAACAAAGTTGATAAACTTGAAGATAAAAATATTATCAAAGATTTAAAAACTTTATATCCCGGCTCTGTGTTTGTATCTGCTGAAAAAGGAATTAATTTAAATTCTTTAATAGATGCAATCATTAAAGAACTTACTTCAGGAAACATTGAGAAAACTGTTAAACTTAAAGCAGGGGATTATAAATCTCTAAGTGAATTATATAATATTGCTGAAGTTAAAGACGTTAAGTATCTGAAAAATTCTATCAAAGTAAAAATTAATACGAATCAAAAAAATTTCAATAAACTCGAAAAAACTTTTGATCTTTCAAACTAAAATTTATTAATAAACTATATGTCTAATATTTCAAATTCTAAATTACCTGATTATTATGTTTTGGAGGATTTGTTAACCGATGAAGAAAAAGCAATCCGCGATACCGTAAGAGATTTTGTGAACAATGAAGTTTTACCCATTATTGAAAAATATAATCAGGATATGAAGTTCCCAATGGATCTCGTTCCGAAAATGGCTGCTATCGGAGTTTTCGGTCCTACTCTTCCAACTGAATACGGTGGTATGGGCGTAAATAATATTTCTTACGGATTGATTATGCAAGAGCTTGAACGTGGCGATTCCGGAGTAAGAAGTTTTGCTTCTGTCCAATCATCTCTCGTTATGTATCCGATTTATTCTTTTGGAAGCGAAGAACAAAAGAAAAAATGGTTACCAAAACTTGCATCCGCAGAAGCAATCGGTTGCTTCGGTTTGACTGAACCTGATTACGGTAGCAATCCCGGAGGGATGATAACAAAGGCAGAAAAAGTCAGCGGTGGATATCTTCTCAACGGTGCTAAAATGTGGATTACTAACGGAACTATTGCAGATGTTGCGGTTGTATGGGCAAAATTAGATGGGGAAGTTCGTGGTTTTCTTGTCGAAAAAGGTACTAAAGGTTTTACTGCTCCGGAAATGAAAGGCAAATTATCTCTTCGTGCTTCAATAACTTCTGAACTTGTATTTGAAGATTGTTTAATTCCCGAAGAAAATATTTTACCAAACAGCAAAGGTCTAAAGTCACCATTATCATGTTTAACTCAAGCAAGATATGGTATCGCTTGGGGTGTTACAGGAATGGCGATGGAATGTTATAACACTGCTTTGAATTACTCTCTTTCAAGAATAATGTTCGGAAAGCCGATTGCATCATATCAAATCACGCAGGAAAAACTTGCTTATATGTTGACTGAAATTACTAAAGCTCAACTTTTAAATTTCCGCCTCGGGCAATTAAAAGATTCAGGAAAAATGAGACCTCAACAGGTTTCTCTTGCTAAACGTAATAATTGTGAAATTGCAAAAAACATTGCCTCTATGGCTCGTGAAATGCTCGGTGCAAACGGTATATTAGATGAGTATCCTATAATGAGACATCAAAATAATATTGAATCTGTTAAAACTTATGAAGGCACTCATGAAATGCATACTCTTATCTTAGGACAGGATGTTACAGGCATTGCCGCGTATGAATAAATTTTAATTTAAAGAAGGGTATGATTTGAATTTAATTAATGTTGAAAATTTATGTAAAAGTTTTGGTGATAATAATGTTGTAAATGATATTTCCTTTTCTGTTCCTAAAGGAGAAATATTCGGTTTTCTCGGACCCAATGGAGCCGGCAAGACCACTACTCTACGCCTTCTCAATGGTCTGTTAACTCCTTCTTCCGGAAAAATAATTATAAAAAATAATGTACTTTCAGAAACAACAATTCCCGGAATACACTCGGTTTCAGGAGTTGTTACTGATACCGCTGAATTTTATGATTACCTCACCGGTTATGAAAATATTTCTTTCTTTGGAAATTTATTCGGAATTAAATCTAACCTCTTAAAAGAAAGATCTGATTATTTGTTCAATGAATTTGAACTTTTAGAAGCAAAAAATAAAATTGTAAAAAATTACAGTACGGGTATGAAAAAAAGATTAAAACTTATCCGTGCTTTTCTTAATAATCCTGAAATTTTATATTTAGATGAACCAACTTCAGGACTTGATCCTGAAGGTGCAAAACTTGTTAATGACTATATTATAAAACAGGTTGAAAAAGAAAATGTAACTGTTTTTCTCTGCACTCATCAGCTTAAATATGCTCAGGATATTTGTTCGCTTTATGGATTTATTGACAATGGTTCGTTAATCGCTTTCGGAACTTTTGATGAATTAAGACAAAAAGTTGATGACTCGCTTTATCTCGAAATAAGAGGAAAAAATTTAAATTCCACTGGCTCAGATTATCTCAAAGTAAAAATAAATAACGATGCAGATGCATGGAAAATAATTTCAGAAATATTTAAAAGCGGTGGGGAAGTAATTGAAGCAAAACAAATTAAAATTGATTTGGAAGAATTGTATTTTAAAATTCAGGTTTTAAAATGAAAAGTTCAATCTACAATGCGTTTATCAAAAAAGATTTAAAAACCGTATTCGGTGATAAAATAATTTTCCTTCCGATGATTATTATTCCTGTCATCTTTTGTTTATTATTACCTGTAGGTTTGTTGATTGGAATAAATTTTATTCCGGAAAAAATATCGGATTCAGATTTTGATCAACTCCCTTTACCACCTGAAATAATGTTACTCGGAGAAAAAGAAAAAATTCTTTATACTTCATTAAATATTTTATTCCCTTCGTTATTCCTTTTGATTCCGGTCTTAACCGCAAGTATAATTGCCGGTACAGGATTTGTCGGTGAAAAAGAAAATAAAACTATTGAATCAATTTTATATTCACCTGTTTCAATATCCGAAATATTTAATGCGAAAATATTAAGTGCATTTATTCCATCTTTTCTTATTACAGTTTTTGCTTTTTTAATGTTTCTCTTTGTAATGCTTATTGGAATTAATCTATCGGGAATTAATCTTCCTTTCCCGGTTCTAAAGTGGTCATTACTTACTCTTTGGGTTTCTCCTTCTGTTTCTCTCTTATCCATTTTTGTAATGGTGATTATTTCTGCATCTGCTAAAACTTATCAGCAAGCTCAACAGAGAATAATTTTTATTATATTACCTTTATTATTTTTAATCATAGGTCAACTTTCAGGAATTTTTATTCTTAATTCATTATTACTATTTATTATTGGCTTGGCAATTTTCATCACTGATTTCTTTTTACTTAAAATGAGTGTGAAAAATTTTATACCTGAAAAATTAT